>NZ_JANEWM010000042.1:0-38279 GCF_028069825.1 Citrobacter sp. Igbk 14 | reverse complement strand
CTTTATGGATAATGAAATGATGAGTAAATTAAAGGGAGTGTGGGTGTGTGATATTTTTTTAGAAAGGCCAGTTTCCTGGCCTGAAGATATGATGGCTTATTTGCGCGTCAGTTTTTCCAGATCGGCTTCAATTTCGCTGATCTTATTGGTCACGACGCTTTCCAGATGACGTAAATCATCGAGGATCTTGCGTTTAAGATCGACTTCACTGCGATCGCGCTGGCAGATCTGATCCAGCTCGTCGATCACATAGCGCAGGTTTGGACTGATCTCCTGCACTTCTTTGTAGCCCTGACCGATGCCATCGGCGACCACCGTTTTACGCTGACGGGGATATTTGAATTTCACGCTCTTGGCAAAAAACTCGCCTTTATCCTTTTGGAAATAGATTTTCAGGATATCGTTGTTGGCTTCTTGCCGCAGGCTGTAACGATCGATCTCTTCAGGATTAGTAATGCCCAGACTTTTCAGATTGTCATACATAGCGGTACCCTTAAGCTCACTATAACCATTGAATAATTAACGAAAAGCCTTGTTTATGCCACCCGCAGATGTAAAAAAAGCGGGCTAAGCCCGCTTTTTCAAATTGCTGTTAGTCGATGGTACGTAACAGTTCGTTGATACCCACTTTGCCACGCGTTTTAGCGTCGACTTTCTTCACGATCACCGCGCAGTACAGACTGTATTTGCCATCTTTCGACGGCAGGTTGCCGGAAACGACAACAGAACCTGCCGGTACGCGACCATAATGCACTTCGCCTGTTTCACGATCGTAAATACGGGTGCTCTGACCGATATACACGCCCATCGAGATGACGGAACCTTCCTCGACAATCACGCCTTCCACAACTTCCGAACGCGCACCGATGAAGCAGTTATCTTCGATGATGGTCGGGTTAGCCTGTAACGGCTCCAGTACGCCGCCGATGCCAACGCCACCGGACAGGTGAACATTCTTACCGATTTGCGCACAAGAACCTACGGTCGCCCAGGTATCAACCATCGTGCCTTCATCAACATACGCACCAATGTTAACGTAAGACGGCATCAGCACGGTGTTACGTGCGATAAATGCCCCCTGACGCACGGCCGCAGGCGGAACCACGCGGAAGCCTTCTTTCTGGAAGCGTGCTTCATCGTAGTCGGCAAATTTCATCGGCACTTTATCGAAGTAGCGGCTTTCCGCACCATCGATAACCTGATTATCGTTAATACGGAAAGAGAGCAGGACCGCTTTTTTCAGCCACTGATGGGTGACCCACTGGCCGTCAATCTTTTCTGCGACACGCAGTGCACCGGAATCCAGTAAAGAAATAACCTGATTAACCGCTTCACGGGTTACGGTATCCACATTCGCCGGAGTGATGTCGGCACGACGCTCAAAAGCGGACTCAATAACGTTCTGTAACTGCTGCATTGTTAAACTCTTTCCATAATAAATAAAAACATTACCCTTTATCGTTTGGATTGAGGGCCTCTGTCAACCGTTGATGTACTTCCTGCTGCAGCTCATTATTAAGGGCACGCCGGTCGGCGGTGGCGATTATGAATAAATCTTCTACTCGCTCACCAATAGTTGTAATTCGGGCGCCATGCAGCGAAATTCCCAGATCGGCAAAAATCTGCCCGACCCGCGCCAGTAGTCCTGGTTGATCGAGTGCGATAAGTTCGAGGAATGACTTACGGTCGGTATGGGTCGGCAAAAAGGTGACCTCAGTATCGACAGTAAAGTGGCGTAATTTTGCCGGCTGACGACGCGGTTGCGGTGGTTGCCAACTGCGTTGAGTAATGGCTTGTTCCAACCCAAAACGGATCGCTTCGTGTCGGTCTGACGACAGCGGACTGCCGTCCGGCTCCAGTACGATGAACGTATCCATCGCCATGCCATCACGGGTGGTGAAAATCTGTGCATCGTGAACGCTAAGATTACGTCTGTCCAGCTCGGCACAGACGGCGGCAAACAGGTAGGGGCGATCCGGGCTCCAGATGAAAATCTCTGTTCCGCCTCGCGTTGCCTGCGGGCTGAGTAAAATTAGCGGTTTGCTCAGATCGTGCTGCAGCAAATGGCGTGCATGCCAGGCCAGCTGATTTGGGCTGTGGCGCACGAAGTAGTTGGCGCGACAGCGTGACCAGATATGGTGCAGCGCTTCTTCGTCAATGTTGTCCATTCGCAGCAACGCCAGCGCCTGAAGCTGATGATGGCGCACACGCTCGCGCATATCCGGTGTATTTTGCATTCCACGACGCAGTTGTTTTTCCGTGGCGAAGTATAATTCGCGCAACAGGCTTTGCTTCCAGCTATTCCATAGCGTTTCGTTTGTGGCGCAGATATCGGCGACGGTCAGGCAGACCAGGAAGCGCAAACGGTGTTCCGTTTGTACTTCTTCGGCGAATTGCTTAATCACCTCCGGGTCCTGAATATCACGGCGCTGAGCGGTCACCGACATCAGTAGATGCTGGCGTACCAACCACATAACCAGATTCGTTTCGCGGGAGTTGAGTCCGTGTAATTCGGCGAACTTGAGTACGTCCTGAGCCCCGAGAATAGAGTGATCGCCGCCACGACCTTTGGCGATATCGTGGAACAGCGCAGCAATCAGAATGAGTTCCGGTTGACGCAAGCGCGGCCACAGATCCACACACAACGGATGACGCTGGCGGGTCTCTTCCTTGGCAAAACTTTCCAGTTTCAGCATGACTCGGATAGTGTGCTCATCCACTGTATAAGCATGAAACAGGTCAAACTGCATTTGACCGACGATATGCGACCATTGCGGCATATAGGCCCATAACACGCTGTGACGATGCATCGGCAGCAGGCCGCGACTGACTGCGCCTGGATGGCGCAACATGCTGAGAAATAGAGAGCGCGCTTCCGGAATGTAGCACAGCGGCTGCGTTAAATGACGGCGGGCATGACGCAAATGACGCAGTGTGGTGGAGTAAATTCCGGTGATCGCGCTATTGCGTACCATGATATAAAACATCCGCAAAATGGCCTCGGGCTCGCGGATAAACAGGTCGTCATTGCGCAGGTCAATCAATGTGCCACGCAGTTGAAAGTCGTCATCAATTGGGCGCGGTTTTTCATCGGCCGGCATGGCGAGAATCGCCTCGTCAAACAACTGGAGCAGCATGTGGTTCAGTTCGCTCACCCGCCGCGTGACCCGGAAATAGTCTTTCATCATCCGCTCGATCGGCTCATTGCCTTCACCGCCATAATTGAGGCGTTGTGCCACGCTGAGCTGTCGATCAAACAGCAGACGGTTGTCGTAACGGTTCACGATCAGATGCAATGCGAAGCGGATCCGCCACAGAATATGCAAACATTCATTCAGTTCGGCGCGCTCCGCCAGCGTCAGGAAGCCGAAGCCGACCATCTCATCCAGTGACGTGGCACCAAAATGACGGCGGGCAACCCATTGCAGGGTGTGGATGTCGCGCAGCCCACCAGGGCTGCTTTTGATATCCGGCTCCAGATTGTAGCTGGTGCCGTGATAGCGCTGATGGCGTTGATTTTGCTCTTCTACTTTGGCGGCGTAAAATTTATCGGATGGCCAGAAACCTTCGCTGAAAATATGCTTTTGCAGCTCAAGGAACAGCGCGACATCGCCAATCAGCAGCCGTGTTTCAATCAGATTGGTGGCGACGGTTAAATCTGATAGTCCTTCCAGCAGACACTCTTCCAGCGTACGCACGCTGTGTCCTACTTCCAGCCGCACATCCCACAATAGCGTTAATAACTCGCCGACTTTCTCCGCCTGCGCGTCAGGCAGTTTTTTACGGCTAAGGATCAGCAGGTCAATATCGGAAAGCGGATGCAGTTCACCACGCCCGTAGCCGCCAACGGCCACCAGCGCCAGATCGGCAATCTGACCGAAACCTGCTTCAATCCACAGGCGCTGCAGCAACTGGTCAATAAATTCGGTGCGGGCTTCGATTAACTGTTCAGCGGAAATTCCGCTGTCAAATGCTTCCCCCAACCAGTGCTGGAAATTATCGATATGAGCTTTTATGCCGGTACAGTTGAGGTCGTGCTGTGGCCATGTCCCTGGGTTTTGCGGTTGGCCAGGCAGGGTGGGGAGGGCAGTATTTGCGTGCTGTTCAGGAAGAGTATTCATTGTGCGCCACCCATTAAAAAGCCGGATGACGGCGTGAACGCCTTACCCGGCCTACGTATTTACTCTTCATCCTTCAAGTTGCTTCTGCGTTGGCTGCGCTCGTTCACTCCAGTCACGTACTTATGTACGCTCCTGAAGATTCACTCTCTTGCCGCCTTGAGGCAACTCGAATGATTTTGAGTAAAGGTGTAATTTGTAGGCCTGATAAGATGCGGGAGCATCGCCATCAGGCAAAAAATTATGCGTCGTGTGTGATGACTGCCGGGATGGTGTCATCCTTACGTAATGTCAGAATTTCACAGCCGTTTTCCGTTACCACAATAGTATGCTCGTACTGAGCAGACAAGCTGCGGTCTTTGGTTTTCACCGTCCAGCCGTCTTTCATGGTGCGGATGCGGTAATCACCGGCATTCAGCATCGGTTCTACGGTGAAGGTCATGCCCGGCTGCAGTACCACGCCGCCGTCGTCTGCATCGTAGTGCAGGACCTGAGGTTCTTCATGGAAGCCGCGACCGATACCGTGGCCGCAGTATTCACGTACTACAGAGAAGCCTTCACCTTCTGCGTATTTCTGAATTGCAGCACCCAGGGTACGTAGGCGAATACCCGGTTTTACCATACGCAGAGCCAGATACAGGCTTTCCTGCGTTACGCGGCACAGACGCTCGCCAAGAATGGTCGGTTTACCGACGATAAACATTTTGGACGTATCGCCGTGGTACTCGTCTTTAATCACGGTGACGTCGATGTTGACGATATCACCCTCTTTCAGGTGCTTAGCGTCATCCGGGATCCCGTGGCACACGACTTCATTAATAGAGATGCACACGGATTTCGGATAACCGTGATAACCCAGGCACGCGGAAATCGCCTGCTGTTCATTCACGATGTAGTCGTTACAGATGCGATCCAGCTCGCCGGTGCTCACGCCCGGTTTGATAAACGGTTCGATCATCTCCAGCACTTCGGCTGCCAGACGGCCAGCGACGCGCATTTTTTCGATTTCTTCAGGAGTCTTAATTGAGATAGCCATGAATTCTGTCCATCAGTGTCGATTATTTCGACAATAATTGTGTAAGTGCCGTCAATGGTATCAGTCTGGAGTGTACCCTGCCAAATTGAGAATCATTCTGAACTTCGCCTTTCGTGCCACAAATGCGTTGGCTACATTTTTTCACCCTGGTTACTTACTGGCCGTAAGCTCCCGGGGATTCATAAATTTGCCGACTGCCTGTAACACGAAATTCATCGTTCAATACAGCACAGACCGCCAACAATTATTGGTGTCGGTGGCGTATTTGTGGTATAAAGCGCGCCGGACTTCCGATCCATTCGAAGACTACACACGATGGACGGGAGCGACAAATCTCACTTTGTGTAACAACACACACGTATCGACACATATTCCGGGGTGCCCTTTGGGGTCGGTAATATGGGATGCGTGGAGGCTTAACCCCAACTTTTATATATAGAGGTTTTAATCATGGCAACTGTTTCCATGCGCGACATGCTCAAGGCTGGTGTTCACTTCGGTCACCAGACCCGTTACTGGAACCCGAAAATGAAACCGTTCATCTTCGGTGCGCGTAACAAAGTTCACATCATCAACCTTGAGAAAACTGTACCGATGTTCAACGAAGCTCTGGCTGAACTGAACAAGATCTCTGCTCGTAAAGGTAAAATCCTTTTCGTTGGTACTAAACGCGCTGCAAGCGAAGCGGTGAAAGACGCTGCTAACAGCTGCGATCAGTTCTTCGTGAACCATCGCTGGTTGGGCGGTATGCTGACTAACTGGAAAACTGTTCGTCAGTCCATCAAACGTCTGAAAGATCTGGAAACTCAGTCTCAGGACGGTACTTTCGAAAAGCTGACCAAGAAAGAAGCGCTGATGCGCACCCGTGAGCTTGAGAAACTGGAAAACAGCCTGGGCGGTATCAAAGACATGGGCGGCCTGCCGGACGCTCTGTTCGTAATTGATGCTGACCACGAGCACATTGCTATCAAAGAAGCAAACAACCTGGGTATCCCAGTATTTGCTATCGTTGATACCAACTCTGATCCGGACGGTGTTGACTTCGTTATCCCGGGTAACGACGACGCAATCCGTGCTGTGACCCTGTACCTGGGCGCTGTAGCTACTACCGTTCGTGAAGGCCGTTCTCAGGATCTGGCTTCCCAGGCGGAAGAAAGCTTCGTAGAAGCTGAATAATAAGGCACGCTCGTTAGAGCCCCCTTATAAACCAGGTAGTATCACGTTTGGTTAGGGGCCCTTCAGGCCCCTTTTTCACTTTTAAATCTGTGCGGTTTCATGCCGGGCAGATCAAATCTTCCGAGGATTTTAGAATGGCTGAAATTACCGCATCCCTGGTAAAAGAGCTGCGTGAGCGTACTGGCGCAGGCATGATGGATTGCAAAAAAGCACTGACTGAAGCTAATGGCGACATCGAGCTGGCAATCGAAAACATGCGTAAGTCCGGTGCTATCAAAGCAGCGAAAAAAGCAGGCAACGTTGCTGCTGACGGCGTAATCAAAACCAAAATCGACGGCAATATCGCTTTCATTCTGGAAGTTAACTGCCAGACTGACTTCGTTGCTAAAGATGCTGGTTTCCAGGCATTTGCTGACAAAGTACTGGACGCTGCCGTTGCTGGCAAAATCACTGATGTTGAAGTTCTGAAAGCACAGTTCGAAGAAGAACGTGTTGCTCTGGTTGCTAAAATCGGTGAGAACATCAACATCCGTCGCGTTGCTTCCCTGGAAGGCGAAGTTCTGGGTAGCTACCAGCACGGTGCTCGTATCGGTGTTCTGGTTGCTGCAACTGGCGCTGATGAAGAACTGGTTAAACAGCTGGCAATGCACATCGCCGCAAGCAAACCAGAATTCGTTAAGCCGGAAGACGTTTCTGCTGAAGTAGTAGAAAAAGAATACCAGGTTCAGCTGGACATCGCGATGCAGTCTGGTAAGCCGAAAGAAATCGCAGAGAAAATGGTTGAAGGCCGCATGAAGAAATTCACCGGCGAAGTTTCTCTGACTGGTCAGCCTTTCGTAATGGATCCGAGCAAATCTGTTGCTCAGCTGCTGAAAGAGCACAACGCTGACGTAACGGGTTTCATCCGCTTCGAAGTGGGTGAAGGCATCGAGAAAGTTGAGACTGACTTTGCAGCAGAAGTTGCTGCGATGTCCAAGCAGTCTTAATTTTAAAAGGAGCCGCCTGAGGGCGGCTTCTTTTTGCGTCCGACTTGTAAATTCAGCTAAGCGCTATAGTGGTAAGGCTGAAAAGCGACATACAATGTCGCTGGAATTAACTCATCTCATTCGTTGACAGTCTCAGGAAAGAAACATGGCTACCAATGCAAAACCCGTCTACAAACGTATTCTGCTTAAGTTAAGTGGCGAAGCTCTGCAAGGTTCAGAAGGCTTCGGTATTGATGCAAGCATACTTGACCGTATGGCTCAGGAAATCAAAGAGCTGGTCGAGCTGGGAATCCAGGTTGGCGTAGTGATCGGTGGTGGTAACCTGTTCCGTGGTGCTGGTCTGGCGAAAGCAGGGATGAACCGCGTTGTGGGCGACCACATGGGCATGTTAGCCACCGTAATGAACGGTCTGGCGATGCGCGATGCGCTTCACCGCGCCTATGTGAACGCTCGCCTGATGTCCGCAATTCCTCTGAACGGCGTGTGTGATAACTACAGCTGGGCAGAAGCGATCAGTCTGCTGCGTAACAACCGCGTGGTTATTTTGTCCGCTGGTACTGGCAACCCGTTCTTCACTACCGACTCCGCAGCCTGCCTGCGTGGTATTGAAATTGAAGCGGATGTGGTTCTGAAAGCCACTAAAGTTGATGGTGTGTTTACCGCCGATCCAGCTAAAGATCCAACAGCAACCATGTACGAGCAGCTGACCTATGCTGAAGTACTGGATAAAGAACTGAAAGTGATGGATCTGGCTGCGTTCACGCTGGCTCGTGACCACAAATTACCGATTCGTGTCTTCAACATGAACAAACCGGGTGCGTTGCGCCGCGTTGTGATGGGTGAAAAAGAAGGCACGTTAATCACGGAATAATTCCCGTTGCGGCTAAATGCAGGTAATATTCCGCTTTAATGTCGCGGGATACGTCCCTCAAAATTAATCAAGACTATACTTGTCACACCTTGCGTAGTGGGTATGGTCTGACTGAAACAAGCTTTCAAGGATTCGTAACGTGATCAACGATATCAGAAAAGATGCTGAAGTACGCATGGACAAATGCGTCGAAGCGTTCAAAAATCAAATCAGCAAAATTCGCACGGGTCGTGCTTCTCCCAGCCTGCTGGATGGCATTATCGTGGAATATTACGGCACGCCGACTCCGCTGCGCCAACTGGCAAGCGTAACGGTTGAAGATTCCCGTACCCTGAAAATCAACGTGTTTGACCGCTCTATGGGTCCTGCTGTTGAGAAAGCGATTATGGCTTCCGACCTCGGTCTGAACCCAAGCTCAGCGGGCTCTGACATCCGCGTTCCGCTGCCACCGCTGACCGAAGAGCGTCGTAAAGATCTGACCAAGATCGTACGTGGTGAAGCTGAAGGCGCGCGTGTTGCTGTGCGTAACGTACGCCGTGATGCCAACGACAAAGTGAAAGCGCTGCTGAAAGATAAAGAGATCAGCGAAGATGACGATCGCCGTTCTCAGGACGACGTACAGAAACTGACCGATGCTGCAATCAAGAAAGTTGATGCGGCGCTGGCAGAGAAAGAAGCGGAACTGATGCAGTTCTGATTCGCCTGTACGCTAAAAACGCCGCTTAGAAGGCCTGAGAAGGCTGGATGGCGGCGTTTTGCTTTTTTATCCTGTCTCAATTCTTCTGGATGTCTCATGAAGCAATTAACCATCCTGGGCTCAACCGGCTCTATTGGTTGCAGTACGCTCGATGTAGTACGTCATAACCCGGATAAATTTCGTGTTGCTGCGTTGGTAGCGGGTAAAAATGTCGCCCGTATGGTGGAGCAATGTCTGGAGTTTTCACCCCGTTACGCGGTGATGGATGACGAAAAAAGTGCAGCGCTGGTGAAAGCCGCATTGCGGGATCATGGAAGTCGCACCGAGGTTATGTGCGGGCAGCAGGCTGCCTGTGATATGGCTGCGTTGGATGATGTCGATCAGGTTATGGCGGCGATAGTCGGCGCGGCAGGTTTGTTGCCAACACTTGCGGCAATCCGCGCGGGCAAAAACATTTTGCTGGCGAATAAAGAGTCTCTGGTAACCTGCGGACGTCTGTTTATGGACGACGTGAAACGCCATAAAGCGCAGCTTTTGCCGGTAGATAGCGAACATAACGCGATTTTTCAGAGTTTACCGCAACCTATCCAACACAATCTGGGATACGCTGACCTTGAGCAAAACGGCGTTGTGTCTGTTCTGCTTACCGGGTCTGGTGGCCCTTTCCGCGAAACGCCATTGCACGATCTGGCTCTAATGACACCCGATCAGGCATGCCGTCATCCGAATTGGTCGATGGGACGAAAAATCTCTGTCGACTCTGCCACCATGATGAATAAAGGTCTGGAATACATTGAAGCGCGTTGGCTATTTAATGCCAGTGCAAGTCAGATGGAAGTGCTGATCCATCCGCAGTCGGTTATTCATTCGATGGTCCGTTATCAGGATGGTAGCGTCCTGGCCCAGTTGGGTGAGCCTGATATGCGCACACCTATCGCCCATACAATGGCATGGCCGGAACGTGTGAGCTCTGGCGTTAAGCCTGTCGATTTTTGCAAACTCAGTGCGCTGACGTTTTCCGCACCTGATTATCAGCGTTATCCGTGCCTGAAACTTGCTATGGACGCGTTTGAGCAAGGACAGGCTGCGACAACTGCGCTGAACGCCGCGAATGAAATTACTGTTGCCGCATTTTTGGCGCAGCAGATTCGATTTACGGATATCGCCGATCTCAATTTATCCGTACTGGATAAGATGGATTTGCAGGAACCGCAGAGCGTTGATGATGTGCTGAGGGTCGATGCCATCGCCAGAGATGTCGCGACAAAACAAGTGACACGACTCTCAAGCTGATGATAATCCCTCTGTGGGGGATCGTGCTATTTGTTAGCGTTGGGCTTCAGTGATATAGTCTGCGCCACCTGATCGCAGGTATTTGCTTTTTTTCGATCGGGTAAGCCGTGGTTTGACACGGCTTTTTTGTGGATGCACAAAATCATTCAGGTTGCATCAAGGCGGCAAGTGAATGAGTTCCCTGGAGCATACAAATAGTATGTGACAGGGGCGAATAAGCACAGCCAACGAAGAGGCAGCCTGAAGGATGAAGCGCAAAGGCTTCAGTATTCCTGAGTACCGTATAATCCTTTCAGGGACTAAAAACGCGTTATGTTGTCTGCAACTAAACCATTAAGCGAAAATTTGCCAGCACATGGTTGTCGCCATGTCGCAATTATCATGGATGGCAATGGCCGCTGGGCGAAAAAGCAAGGGAAGATCCGCGCCTTTGGGCATAAGGCCGGAGCAAAATCCGTCCGCCGGGCTGTCTCTTTTGCTGCCAATAACGGTATTGATGCGTTAACGCTGTATGCCTTTAGCAGTGAGAACTGGAACCGACCAGCGCAGGAAGTCAGTGCGTTAATGGAGTTGTTTGTGTGGGCACTTGATAGCGAAGTGAAAAACCTGCACCGCCATAACGTGCGCCTGCGTATTATTGGGGATATCAGTCGATTTAACACACGTTTGCAAGAACGGATTCGCAAGTCGGAAGCGCTTACCGCCCAGAATACCGGGTTAACGCTGAATATTGCCGCGAATTACGGCGGACGGTGGGATATTGTCCAGGGCGTCAGGCAACTGGCACAACAGGTGCAGGAAGGTCTGTTGCGTCCGGAGCAAATTGATGAAGAGATGCTTGGTCAGCAAGTTTGTATGCATGAGCTGGCTCCTGTGGATTTAGTGATAAGGACTGGGGGAGAGCATCGAATTAGTAATTTTTTGTTGTGGCAAATTGCCTACGCCGAACTTTACTTTACGGATGTTCTCTGGCCCGATTTCGATGAACAAGACTTTGAAGGTGCGCTACATGCCTTTGCTAATCGTGAGCGTCGTTTCGGCGGCACCGAGCCCGGTGATGAAAAAGCCTGATGGGGGTCGCTTTTGCTGAAGTATCGCCTGATTTCTGCTTTTGTTTTAATACCCGTTGTCATCGCGGCGTTGTTTTTGTTGCCGCCGGTGGGGTTCGCCATTGTTACGCTGGTCGTCTGTATGCTGGCCGCGTGGGAATGGGGACAGTTAAGCGGTTTTGCCACTCGTACACAGCGAGTCTGGTTGGCGGTTTTGTGCGGGCTATTGCTGGCACTGATGCTGTTTTTGCTGCCTGAGTATCATCATAACATTCACCAACCGCTGGTTGAGGTGTCGCTTTGGGCGTCGCTGGGCTGGTGGGCCGTGGCGCTATTACTGGTGCTGTTTTACCCCGGTTCAGCCTCGGTCTGGCGTAATTCCAAAACATTACGCATAATTTTCGGCGTGTTAACCATTGTCCCTTTCTTTTGGGGAATGCTGGCGCTACGTGCCTGGCACTATGATGAGAATCATTATAGTGGCGCGCTATGGCTGCTCTATGTCATGATCCTCGTTTGGGGAGCGGATTCAGGTGCGTATATGTTTGGTAAGATGTTTGGCAAACATAAACTGGCGCCGAAGGTTTCTCCTGGTAAAACCTGGCAGGGTTTTATTGGCGGACTTGCCACTGCAGCTGTAATCTCGTGGGGTTATGGTATGTGGGCGAATCTTGAAGTTGCGCCTGTCACCTTGCTCATTTGCTCCATCGTTGCAGCCCTGGCCTCCGTGCTGGGTGACCTGACCGAGAGTATGTTTAAGCGTGAAGCAGGTATTAAGGACAGTGGTCACTTAATCCCAGGACACGGTGGTATTCTGGATCGTATTGACAGCCTGACGGCTGCGGTGCCGGTCTTTGCTTGCCTGTTGTTACTGGTATTCAGGACGCTCTAACGGATGGTCTTATGCTGAGTATTCTCTGGAATCTGGCTGCATTCATCGTTGCACTTGGTGTACTTATCACCGTGCATGAATTTGGTCATTTCTGGGTTGCACGGCGCTGCGGAGTCCGCGTCGAGCGCTTTTCCATTGGCTTTGGAAAAGCGCTTTGGCGCCGTACCGATAAACAGGGTACGGAATACGTTATCGCCTTAATCCCCCTCGGCGGTTACGTCAAAATGCTGGATGAGCGCGCTGAACCAGTTGTACCGGAGCTGCGCCACTACGCTTTCAACAATAAAACAGTTGGGCAGCGCGCGGCCATTATCGCTGCAGGCCCGATTGCAAATTTCCTCTTCGCTATTTTTGCCTACTGGCTGGTCTTTATCATCGGTGTCCCTGGCGTTCGTCCGGTTGTTGGTGAAATAACACCCAACTCGATTGCTGCCCAGGCGCAAATTCAGCCAGGTACGGAACTAAAAGCGGTTGATGGTATCGAAACCCCTGATTGGGATACCGTCCGATTGCAACTGGTATCCAAAATTGGCGATGAGCATACGACCATCAGCGTGGCGCAGTTTGGCAGTAACCAGCGACAGGACAAAACGCTGGATTTACGCCATTGGGCATTTGAGCCAGACAAAGAGGATCCCGTCTCTAGTTTGGGCATTCGTCCACGTGGTCCGCAGATTGAACCGGTGCTGTCAGAAGTGCAGGTTAACTCCGCGGCAAGTAAGGCGGGTTTGCAAGCTGGCGACAGGATCGTTAAAGTCAATGGTCAGCCGCTGACGCAATGGATGACGTTCGTGACGTTGGTGCGCGATAATCCTGATAAGCCGCTAGCGCTAGAAATTGAAAGACAAGGGAATTCCTTGTCTTTGACGTTAACCCCGGATTCAAAACCGGGTAACGGAAAGGCCGAAGGTTTTGCGGGCGTAGTGCCTAAAATTATCCCTCTGCCTGATGAGTATAAGACTGTACGCCAGTATGGGCCATTCAGCGCCATCCTCGAAGCCTCGGATAAAACGTGGCAGTTGATGAAGCTAACGGTCAGTATGCTGGGAAAATTGATTACCGGTGATGTAAAACTGAACAACCTCAGTGGGCCGATTTCTATCGCCCAGGGGGCTGGGATGTCAGCGGAGTTCGGGGTTATTTATTACCTGATGTTCCTTGCGCTTATCAGCGTGAACTTAGGGATAATTAACCTGTTTCCGTTGCCCGTTCTTGACGGGGGGCATCTGCTGTTCCTGGCGATTGAAAAGCTGAAGGGCGGTCCGGTATCCGAGCGGGTTCAAGACTTTAGTTATCGCATTGGCTCTATCTTGCTGGTGTTGTTAATGGGGCTTGCACTTTTCAATGATTTCTCTCGGTTGTAAGAGAGTGTTAGGAAGAACGCATAATAACGATGGCGATGAAAAAGTTGCTCATAGCGTCGCTGCTGTTTAGCAGCGCCACCGTATACGGTGCTGAAGGGTTCGTAGTGAAGGACATTCATTTCGAAGGCCTACAGCGAGTCGCCGTTGGTGCGGCTCTCCTCAGTATGCCGGTGCGCACAGGCGACACGGTTAATGATGAAGATATCAGTAATACCATTCGTGCTCTGTTCGCCACCGGTAACTTTGAGGATGTCCGCGTCCTGCGCGATGGTGATACCCTTCTGGTTCAGGTAAAAGAACGTCCGACGATTGCCAGCATCACTTTCTCCGGTAACAAATCGGTAAAAGATGACATGCTGAAGCAAAACCTCGAGGCGTCTGGCGTACGTGTTGGCGAGTCTCTGGATCGCACAACGCTTGCCGATATCGAAAAAGGCCTGGAAGATTTCTACTATAGCGTCGGTAAATACAGCGCCAGTGTGAAAGCGGTGGTAACGCCGTTGCCGCGTAACCGCGTTGACCTCAAACTGGTCTTCCAGGAAGGCGTTTCGGCGAAGATCCAACAGATCAATATCGTCGGCAACCACGCCTTCACAACCGACGAGCTTATCTCTCACTTCCAACTACGCGATGAAGTACCGTGGTGGAACGTGGTGGGCGATCGTAAATACCAGAAACAGAAACTGGCCGGCGACCTTGAAACCCTGCGCAGTTACTATCTGGATCGCGGTTATGCTCGCTTCAATATCGATTCCACGCAGGTTAGCCTGACGCCGGATAAAAAAGGTATCTACATCACCGTTAACATCACAGAAGGCGAGCAGTACAAGCTTTCTGGGGTCCAGGTGAGTGGTAACCTGGCTGGACACTCTGCCGAAATTGAGACCCTGACGAAAATCGAACCGGGTGAACTCTATAACGGCACCAAAGTGACCAAAATGGAAGATGATATCAAGAAGCTTCTGGGACGCTATGGTTATGCCTACCCGCGTGTACAGTCGCAGCCTGAAATCAACGATGCAGACAAAACCGTTAAATTGCGTGTAAACGTGGATGCGGGTAACCGTTTCTATGTGCGTAAGATCCGTTTTGAAGGTAACGACACTTCGAAAGATTCCGTACTGCGCCGCGAAATGCGCCAGATGGAAGGCGCCTGGTTGGGCAGCGATCTGGTTGACCAGGGTAAAGAGCGTCTGAACCGTCTGGGTTACTTTGAAACTGTCGATACCGATACTCAACGTGTTCCGGGCAGTCCTGATCAGGTTGATGTGGTCTATAAGGTGAAAGAACGCAACACCGGTAGCTTTAACTTCGGTGTGGGTTACGGCACTGAAAGTGGCGTAAGCTTCCAGGCGGGCGTTCAGCAGGATAACTGGTTAGGTACCGGTTATTCAGTCGGGATTAGCGGCACCAAAAACGACTACCAGACCTATACTGAGCTGTCTGTCACCAACCCGTACTTCACCGTCGATGGTGTGAGTCTCGGTGGTCGTGTCTTCTATAACGACTTTGAGGCAGATGATGCAGATCTGTCCGACTATACCAACAAAAGCTATGGTACGGATGTAACGCTGGGCTTCCCGGTCAACGAATACAACACGTTGCGTGCAGGCCTGGGTTATGTACATAACAAACTGTCCAACATGCAGCCGCAGATTGCGATGGATCGTTATCTTGATTCAATGGGACAAGATGATACCAGCAGCTTTGCCGCGGATGACTTTACCTTCAACTACGGTTGGACCTACAACAAGCTGGACCGTGGGTATTTCCCTACGGAAGGTACGCGTGTCAACCTGAACGGTAAAGTGACTGTTCCGGGTTCTGATAACGAATACTATAAAGCGACGTTGGATACGGCGACCTATGTGCCGATCGATGACGACCACAAATGGGTGGTTCTGGGACGTACCAAGCTGGGCTATGGTGATGGCATAGGTAGTAAAGAGATGCCGTTCTATGAGAACTTCTACGCGGGTGGTTCCAGCACCGTGCGTGGCTTCCAGTCCAATACTATCGGCCCGAAAGCCGTCTATAAGAACGGGGCTTATTCTGGCGATAGAGACAATAATGACAACTACGAAGAGTGTACGGGCGCTGCGCTGTGTAAATCAGACGATGCAGTCGGCGGTAACGCCATGGCTGTAGCCAGCCTGGAATTCATCACACCTACGCCGTTTATCAGCGATAAATATGCTAACTCGGTGCGTACCTCCTTCTTCTGGGATATGGGTACCGTGTGGGATACGAACTGGCAGAACACTGCCGACACTCGTGCACTTGGCGTGCCAGACTACAGCGATCCGAATAATATCCGTATGTCTGCGGGTATCGCGTTACAATGGATGTCCCCATTGGGGCCGTTGGTTTTCTCCTACGCCCAACCGTTCAAGAAGTACGATGGAGACAAAGCGGAACAGTTCCAGTTTAACATTGGTAAAACCTGGTAATTGTTCTTCGCAAAGGAATGTAGTGGTAGTGTAGCGATGACTTTAGGCGATCTTGCATGGGATCGCCTGGCCACGCAAAGAACTGCACCTTCGGGTGCAAATGGGATGGTAAGGAGTTAATTGTGAAAAAGTGGTTATTAGCTGCAGGTCTCGGTTTAGCGATGGCAACGTCCGCACAGGCTGCTGACAAAATTGCAATCGTCAACATGGGTAGCCTGTTCCAACAGGTTGCACAGAAGACGGGTGTTTCTACTACGCTGGAAAATGAGTTCAAAGGCCGCGCCAGTGAACTGCAGCGTATGGAATCCGACCTGCAATCTAAAATGCAGCGTCTGCAATCAATGAAAGCAGGCAGCGACCGTACCAAGCTGGAAAAAGACGTAATGGCTCAGCGCCAGACTTTCTCTCAGAAAGCGCAGGCTTTCGAGCAGGATCGTCAACGTCGTTCTAACGAAGAACGTGGCAAGCTGGTTAATCGTATCCAGACAGCTGTGAAATCTGTTGCGAGCAGCCAGAGCATCGATCTGGTTGTTGACGCGAACACCGTTGCATACAACAGCAGCGATGTAAAAGACATCACCGCTGACGTACTGAAACAGGTTAAATAAGTAATGCCTTCAATTCGACTGGCTGATTTAGCAGAGCAGTTGGATGCAGAATTACACGGTGATGGCGATATCGCCATCACCGGCGTAGCGTCCATGCAATCTGCGCAAACTGGCAATATCACGTTCATGGTGAATCCAAAGTACCGTGAGCACCTGAGTGCATGCCAGGCTTCTGCCGTTGTGATGACGCAGGACGATCTTCCGTTTGCTAAGAGTGCTGCATTGGTAGTGAAGAATCCCTACCTGACCTATGCACGAATGGCGCAAATTTTAGATACCACGCCTCAGCCTGCGCAAAATATTGCACCCAGTGCAGTGATCGATGCAACGGCGAAGTTGGGTAACAATGTTTCTGTGGGCGCGAATGCGGTCATTGAGTCTGGCGTAGAACTGGGCGATAACGTGATCATCGGCGCGGGTTGCTTCGTTGGAAAAAACACAAAAATCGGCGCAGGTTCACGCTTGTGGGCGAATGTGACGATTTACCACGACATTCAGATCGGTGAGAATTGCCTGATCCAGTCCAGCACTGTTGTCGGATCCGACGGATTTGGTTATGCAAACGATCGCGGTAACTGGGTGAAGATCCCACAACTGGGTCGCGTGATTATTGGCGATCGTGTTGAGATTGGCGCATGTACCACGATTGACCGTGGTGCGCTGGACGATACCGTGATCGGTAATGGTGTTATCATTGATAACCAGTGCCAGATTGCGCATAACGTCGTGATTGGCGACAATACGGCTGTAGCCGGTGGCGTCATTATGGCGGGTAGCCTGAAGATTGGCCGTTACTGCATGATTGGCGGAGCCAGCGTGATTAATGGGCATATGGAAATATGCGACAAAGTCACGGTAACTGGCATGGGTATGGTGATGCGTCCTATCACAGAACCTGGCGTCTACTCCTCAGGCATTCCGCTACAACCCAACAAGGTATGGCGTAAAACAGCTGCACTGGTGATGAACATTGATGATATGAGCAAGCGCCTCAAAGCGATTGAGCGCAAGGTTAATCAACAAGACTAATACATCGTTTTACGCATGTCTGACTTTACGGCCTGTCACATTCCTGGGATTGCGGCAGGCCGTGTTATTATTGCCTTTTAGTATATTTAGACAGGAAGAGTATTTTGACTACTAACACTCATACTCTGCATATTGAAGAGATTTTAGAACTTCTGCCGCACCGTTTTCCGTTTTTACTGGTAGACCGCGTGCTGGATTTTGAAGAAGGTCGTTTTCTGCGCGCAGTGAAAAATGTATCCGTTAACGAGCCTTTCTTTCAGGGCCACTTCCCGGGTAAACCGATTTTTCCTGGTGTGTTGATTCTGGAAGCGATGGCGCAGGCCACGGGTATTCTGGCGTTTAAAAGCGTAGGAAAACTGGAGCCAGGCGAACTGTATTATTTCGCAGGTATTGATGAAGCACGCTTTAAGCGTCCTGTCGTGCCAGGCGATCAGATGATCATGGAAGTGACTTTCGAGAAAACGCGCCGCGGCCTGACCCGTTTCAAAGGGGTTGCGCTGGTCGACGGTAAAGTTGTGTGCGAAGCAACGATGATGTGTGCCCGTAGCCGGGAGGCCTGATACGTGATTGATAAATCCGCCTTTATTCACCCAACTGCCATTGTCGAAGACGGCGCCAGCATTGGCGCTAATGCTCACATTGGCCCATTTTGTATTGTTGGACCCCATGTTGAAATTGGTGAGGGTACCGTACTGAAGTCTCACGTTGTCGTGAATGGCCATACAAAAATTGGTCGCGATAACGAGATTTATCAGTTTGCCTCCATTGGTGAAGTGAACCAGGACCTGAAATATGCTGGTGAACCGACCCGTGTGGAAATTGGCGATCGCAACCGCATTCGCGAAAGCGTCACCATTCATCGTGGCACAGTGCAAGGCGGTGGGTTGACGAAGGTGGGCAGCGATAACTTACTGATGATTAACGCACACGTTGCGCATGATTGTTCGGTCGGTAACCGCTGCATTCTGGCGAATAACGCGACACTTGCCGGACATGTATCGCTGGATGATTTTGTTATCATCGGCGGCATGACCGCGGTGCATCAGTTCTGCATTATTGGTGCACACGTGATGGTGGGGGGCTGCTCTGGCGTAGCCCAGGACGTCCCGCCGTACGTTATCGCCCAGGGCAACCACGCAACGCCATTTGGCGTTAACATCGAAGGTCTGAAACGCCGTGGATTCACCCGTGAAGCGATTACCGCGATCCGCAACGCCTATAAAGCGCTGTACCGCAGCGGTAAAACGCTTGAGGAAGTGAAACCGGAAATCGCCGAACTGGCGAAGCAGTACCCCGATGTTCAGGCTTTTAGTGATTTCTTTGAACGCTCAACGCGTGGTCTGATTCGTTAATGACTGAGCAGCGTCCTTTAACGATTGCCCTTGTCGCCGGAGAAACCTCCGGCGATATTCTTGGTGCCGGTTTAATTCGTGCACTCAAGTCTCGTGTTCCCAATGCGCGTTTTGTTGGCGTTGCGGGTCCATTGATGCAGGCGGAAGGCTGTGAAGCCTGGTACGAAATGGAAGAACTGGCAGTAATGGGCATTGTAGAAGTGCTCGGGCGCCTGCGCCGTTTACTGCATATCCGTGCCGATCTTACTCGCCGATTCACCGACCTTAAGCCGGATGTTTTCGTCGGGATTGATGCGCCTGATTTCAACATTACCCTTGAAGGTAATCTGAAATCGCAGGGTATTAAAACCATTCATTATGTCAGCCCCTCTGTATGGGCCTGGCGACAGAAACGCGTTTTCAAAATAGGCAGATCCACCAATATGGTGCTGGCCTTTCTGCCTTTCGAAAAAGCGTTTTATGACAAATTTAACGTCCCGTGTCGCTTTATCGGTCACACCATGGCGGACGCCATGCCACTGGACCCGGATAAAAACGCGGCGCGTGATGTGTTAGGCATTCCTCATGATGCTCACTGCCTGGCGCTTTTGCCTGGGAGTCGTGGTGCAGAAGTGGAAATGCTCAGCGCCGATTTCCTGAAAACGGCGCAGCTATTACGTCAGCATTATCCGGATCTCGAAGTCGTCGTGCCGTTGGTCAATGCCAAACGGCGCGAGCAATTTGAACGTATCAAGGCTGAGGTTGCCCCGGAACTTTCCGTGCATATGCTCAACGGAATGGGACGTGAAGCAATGGTCGCCAGTGATGCTGCGCTGTTGGCCTCTGGCACGGCTGCACTGGAATGTATGCTGGCGAAATGCCCAATGGTTGTCGGCTATCGTATGAAACCTTTCACTTTCTGGTTGGCAAAACGTCTGGTGAAGACCGATTACGTATCGCTGCCTAACCTGCTGGCGGGAAGAGAACTCGTCAAAGAGCTGTTGCAGGATGAATGTGAACCGCAGGCGCTAGCGCACGCGTTGCTGCCTTTGCTGGCGAACGGTAAAACCAGCCATGCGATGCACGACACGTTCCGCGAATTGCACCAGCAGATCCGTTGCAATGCGGATGAGCAGGCAGCGGATGCAGTTCTGGAGTTAGCACAATGATTGAATTTGTTTATCCACATACGCATTTGGTGGCGGGTGTGGATGAAGTTGGGCGTGGTCCATTGGTTGGCGCGGTAGTGACTGCCGCTGTTATCCTTGACCCGGCACGTCCGATAGTGGGTCTTAACGACTCCAAAAAATTGTCGGAAAAGCGTCGACTGGCGCTTTTTGATGAAATCAAAGATAAAGCGTTAAGCTGGAGCCTGGGTCGTGCGGAACCGCATGAAATCGACGAATTGAACATTCTGCACGCCACGATGCTGGCAATGCAGCGTGCGGTTGCAGGTTTGCATATTGCGCCGGAGTACGTCCTGATCGATGGAAACCGTTGCCCGACATTGCCGGTACCGTCGATGGCGGTGGTAAAAGGTGACAGCCGCGTTGCGGAAATCAGCGCAGCGTCCATCCTGGCGAAAGTGACGCGCGATGCTGAAATGGCCGAGCTGGATAAGGTTTTCCCGCAGTATGGTTTTGCTCAGCACAAAGGTTATCCAACCGCTTTTCATCTGGCTGCGCTCTCTGAGCATGGTGCAATTGAGTACCATCGTCGCAGTTTTGCTCCTGTCAAACGCGCACTGGGACTCACGTCCTGATTCTTGTGTTAAAGGAATCTGAAGATGTCTGAACCTCGTTTCGTCCACCTGCGGGTGCACAGCGACTATTCCATGATCGATGGGCTGGCGAAAACCGGGCCGCTGGTGAAAAAGGCGGCCGCGTTGGGCATGCCTGCGCTGGCGATCACCGATTTTACCAACCTGTGTGGTCTGGTGAAGTTTTACGGAGCGGGTCATGGCGCAGGTATTAAGCCGATTGTTGGCGCAGATTTTCATGTCCGTAGCGAACTATTGGGTGATGAACTCACGCAACTGACGGTACTGGCGGCTAATAATACGGGCTACCAGAACCTGACATTGTTGATATCAAAAGCCTATCAGCGCGGCTATGGCGCAGAAGGGCCGGTTATCGACAGAGACTGGCTGATAGAGCTAAAAGAAGGGTTAATCTTGCTTTCCGGCGGCCGTATGGGGGACGTCGGACGCAGCCTGTTGCGTGGGAACAGCGCACTGGTCGATGAGTGCGTGGCGTTTTATGAAGAGCATTTCCCTGATTGCTACTTCCTTGAGCTGATCCGTACCGGTCGCCAGGATGAAGAAAATTACCTGCATGCTGCAGTAGCGCTGGCCGAAACACGCGGCCTGCCGGTGGTCGCGACCAACGATGTTCGCTTCCTTGAAACCGGTGACTTTGACGCACACGAAATTCGCGTGGCGATCCACGACGGTTTTACGCTTGATGATCCCAAACGCCCTCGCAACTACTCGCCGCAGCAGTATATGCGCAGCGAAGAGGAGATGTGCGAGCTGTTCTCCGATATCCCGGAAGCGCTGGAAAACACCGTCGAGATTGCCAAACGTTGTAACGTGACGGTGCGCCTGGGCGAATACTTCTTGCCGCAGTTCCCGACAGGCGATATGACCACCGAGGATTTCCTCGTCGCGAAATCGCGTGAGGGCCTGGAAGAACGTCTGGAATTTTTGTTCCCCGATCCTGAAGTCCGTGCGCAGAAGCGCCCGCCTTATGATGAACGTCTGGAAGTTGAACTTAAAGTTATCAACCAGATGGGTTTCCCGGGCTACTTCCTGATCGTAATGGAGTTTATCCAGTGGTCGAAAGATAACGGTGTACCGGTAGGCCCAGGACGTGGTTCTGGTGCGGGCTCGCTGGTGGCTTACGCGTTAAAAATTACCGACCTTGATCCGCTGGAATTTGACCTGCTGTTCGAACGCTTCCTGAACCCGGAACGTGTCTCGATGCCTGATTTTGACGTTGACTTCTGTATGGAGAAACGCGACCAGGTCATTGAACACGTCGCGGAAATGTATGGGCGCGATGCGGTTTCGCAGATTATTACCTTCGGTACCATGGCGGCGAAAGCGGTTATCCGCGACGTGGGTCGAGTACTGGGGCACCCATACGGGTTTGTGGACCGTATCTCAAAACTGGTACCGCCCGATCCGGGTATGACGCTGGCTAAAGCCTTTGAGGCTGAACCTCAACTGCCGGAAATCTATGAGGCAGATGAAGAGGTTAGGGCGCTTATTGATATGGCGCGCAAGCTGGAAGGTGTCACGCGTAACGCGGGTAAACACGCCGGTGGTGTCGTTATCGCCCCGACAAAAATTACTGATTTTGCACCGCTGTACTGTGATGAGCAGGGGCTGCACCCGGTTACCCAGTTTGATAAGAACGACGTGGAATACGCCGGCCTGGTGAAGTTCGACTTCCTCGGCCTGCGCACGCTCACCATCATCAACTGGGCGCTGGAGATGATCAACGCGCGGCGTGAGAAGAACGGCGAACCGCCGCTGGATATCGCCGCTATCCCGCTGGACGACAAGAAAAGTTTTGACATGCTGCAACGCTCGGAGACGACAGCCGTCTTCCAGCTTGAATCCCGCGGTATGAAAGATCTTATCAAGCGACTGCAGCCTGACTGCTTCGAAGATATGATAGCCCTGGTGGCACTGTTCCGCCCCGGTCCGCTACAGTCGGGGATGGTAGATAACTTTATTGACCGTAAGCACGGGCGTGAAGAGATCTCTTACCCGGATGTGCAGTGGCAACATGAATGCCTGAAACCGGTACTGGAGCCAACCTACGGCATTATCCTGTATCAGGAACAGGTCATGCAGATTGCCCAGGAACTGTCTGGGTATACCCTTGGTGGCGCGGACATGCTGCGTCGTGCGATGGGTAAGAAAAAGCCAGAGGAGATGGCCAAACAGCGCGGCACCTTTGAAGAAGGGGCGAAGAAGCGCGGTGTAGACGGCGAGCTGGCGATGAAAATCTTTGACCTGGTGGAGAAATTCGCCGGTTATGGATTTAACAAATCGCACTCCGCTGCCTATGCGTTGGTCTCTTACCAGACGCTGTGGCTGAAAGCGCATTACCCCGCTGAGTTTATGGCGGCGGTGATGACGGCCGATATGGATAACACCGAGAAAGTGGTGGGATTAGTGGATGAATGCTGGCGTATGGGGCTGAAAATCCTGCCGCCAGATATCAACTCCGGATTGTACCATTTTCACGTTAACGATGATGGCGAGATTGTCTACGGTATCGGCGCGATAAAAGGCGTGGGTGAGGGGCCAATTGAAGCTATCATTGAGGCGCGTAATAAAGGCGGTTACTTCCGCGAGCTGTTTGATCTCTGTGCCCGTACGGATATCAAAAAGCTCAATCGCCGGGTGCTGGAAAAGCTGATTATGTCCGGGGCGTTTGACCGCCTGGGGCCGCATCGCGCAGCACTGATGAACTCACTGAACGATGCGCTTAAAGCCGCCGATCAACATGCGAAAGCGGAAGCTATCGGTCAGGCCGATATGTTTGGCGTACTGGCGGAAGAACCGGAACAAATCGAGCAATCCTATGCCAGCTGCCAGCCGTGGCCGGAACAGGTGGTACTGGACGGTGAGCGTGAAACGTTAGGGCTTTACCTGACGGGACACCCTATCAACCAGTATTTAAAAGAAATTGAGCGCTATGTCGGAGGCTACAGGCTGAAAGACATGCATCCGACAGAACGTGGTAAAGTTACTACGGCTGCGGGGCTCGTCATTGCTGCGCGGGTAATGGTCACCAAGCGCGGCAATCGTATCGGCATCTGTACACTGGATGACCGTTCCGGGCGTCTGGAAGTGATGTTATTTACCGATGCCCTGGATAAATACCAGCAATTGCTGGAAAAAGACCGCATACTTATCGTCAGCGGACAGGTCAGCTTTGATGACTTCAGCGGTGGGCTTAAAATGATGGCCCGTGAAGTCATGGATATTGACGAAGCCCGGGAAAAATATGCTCGCGGGCTTGCTATCTCGCTGACGGACAGGCAAATTGATGACCAGCTTTTAAACCGACTCCGTCAGTCTCTGGAACCCCACCGCTCGGGGACAATTCCAGTACATCTCTACTATCAGAGGGCGGATGCACGAGCACGATTGCGTTTTGGCGCAACGTGGCGTGTCTCTCCGAGCGATCGTTTGTTAAACGATCTCCGTGGCCTTATTGGTTCGGAGCAGGTGGAACTGGAGTTTGACTAATACAGGAATACTATGAGTCTGAATTTCCTTGATTTTGAACAGCCGATTGCAGAGCTGGAAGCAAAAATCGATTCTCTGACTGCGGTTAGCCGTCAGGATGAGAAACTGGATATTAACATCGATGAAGAAGTGCATCGTCTGCGTGAAAAGAGCGTAGAACTGACGCGCAAAATCTTCGCCGATCTTGGCGCATGGCAGGTAGCCCAGTTGGCCCGCCATCCACAGCGTCCATACACCCTGGATTATGTCCGCCTGGCGTTTGATGAATTTGATGAGCTGGCGGGCGATCGTGCCTATGCGGATGACAAGGCCATTGTCGGCGGCATCGCGCGTCTGGATGGCCGTCCGGTGATGATCATCGGTCATCAGAAAGGCCGTGAGACCAAAGAGAAAATTCGTCGTAACTTCGGCATGCCAGCGCCGGAAGGCTATCGTAAAGCGTTGCGTCTGATGGAAATGGCTGAGCGTTTCAATATGCCGATCATCACTTTCATCGACACCCCAGGGGCTTACCCGGGTGTGGGCGCGGAAGAACGTGGCCAGTCTGAAGCGATTGCGCGTAATCTGCGTGAGATGTCACGTCTGAGCGTGCCGGTCATCTGCACTGTTATCGGTGAAGGTGGTTCCGGTGGTGCACTGGCAATCGGTGTGGGTGATAAAGTGAATATGCTGCAATACAGCACCTATTCCGTTATCTCCCCGGAAGGTTGTGCTTCTATTCTGTGGAAAAGCGCAGATAAAGCCCCGCTCGCTGCAGAAGCGATGGGGATTATCGCACCGCGTCTGAAAGAGCTGAAACTTATCGACTCTATCATCCCTGAGCCGCTGGGTGGCGCACACCGCAACCCGGAAGTGATGGCGGCATCACTGAAAGCACAGTTGTTGGCCGATCTTGCCGATCTTGACGTGTTAAGCAAAGATGATTTGAAAAACCGTCGTTATCAGCGTCTGATGAGCTACGGCTACGCCTAAACTGCATTTATTCTGAAAAGGGCCACAACGTTGTGGCCCTTTTTTTTTACCTGCGGTTTGACCAGGCTATGATTAACTAAGGTTTTTCCAGGAGGAACGCATGAATATCATTGCCATCATGGGACCGCATGGCGTCTTTTACAAAGATGAGCCCATCAAGGAGCTTGAACGTGCGCTACAGCAGCAGGGATTTCAGATAATCTGGCCGCAGAATAGCAACGACCTGCTGAAATTTATTGAGCACAACCCGCGTATTTGTGGCGTCATTTTTGACTGGGATGAATACAGCCTGGATTTGTGTAGCGACATCAACCAGCTTAACGAATACCTCCCACTTTACGCCTTTATTAATACCCATTCGACGATGGATGTCAGCGCACACGATCTGCGCATGGCGCTGTGGTTCTTTGAGTACGCATTGGGTCAGTCTGACGATATTGCCACGCGTATTCGCCAGTACACCAATGAATACCTCGACAACATAACGCCACCTTTTACCAAAGCACTGTTTACCTACGTGAAAGAGGGAAAGTACACTTTTTGTACCCCAGGGCATATGGCGGGAACGGCATACCAGAAAAGCCCGGTCGGTTGCCTGTTCTATGATTTCTTTGGCGGCAATACGCTTAAGGCTGATGTCTCCATTTCGGTGACTGAGCTGGGATCGCTGCTCGACCATACCGGTCCGCACCTCGAAGCGGAGGAGTACATTGCACGCACGTTTGGTGCCGAGCAAAGCTATATGGTCACTAATGGCACTTCGACATCGAATAAAATTGTCGGTATGTATGCCGCCCCTTCGGGAAGTACGTTACTGATTGACCGCAACTGTCATAAGTCTCTGGCGCATTTGCTGATGATGAGCGATGTCGTGCCCGTATGGCTCAAGCCGACGCGTAATGCGCTGGGTATCCTTGGTGGTATACCTAAGAGTGAATTTACCCGGGAGAGTATCGAGCGCAAGGTCGCAGAGACGGTACAGGCGCAATGGCCGGTGCATGCGGTAATTACTAACTCCACTTACGACGGGTTGCTCTACAACACTAACTGGATCAAGCAAACGCTGGATGTGCCTTCTATTCATTTTGATTCGGCCTGGGTGCCGTATACCCATTTTCATCCGATCTATCAGGGGAAAAGTGGTATGAGCGGCGAGCGGGTGCCGGGAAAGGTGATTTTTGAAACTCAGTCCACCCACAAGATGCTGGCTGCGCTGTCGCAGGCTTCGCTGATTCATATTAAAGGCGATTATGACGAAGAGACGTTCAACGAAGCCTTTATGATGCACACCTCCACCTCACCGAGTTACCCGATTGTCGCTTCGATCGAGACGGCGGCAGCGATGCTGCGTGGAAACTCAGGTAAGCGATTAATCAATCGCTCCGTTGAGCGGGCATTACACTTTCGTAAAGAAGTACAGCGACTGCGTGAAGAATCTGACGGCTGGTTCTTTGATATCTGGCAGCCCGAAAAAGTGGATGAAGCAGAGTGCTGGCCAGTAGCACCAGGTGAAGACTGGCATGGGTTTGTTGATGCTGATGCCGACCATATGTACCTCGACCCGGTGAAAGTGACCATTCTGACGCCAGGGATGGATGAGCAGGGAAATATGAGCGAAGAGGGTATCCCCGCTGCACTGGTGGCGAAATTCCTTGATGAACGCGGTGTCGTCGTGGAGAAAACGGGCCCATATAATCTGTTGTTCCTGTTCAGTATCGGCATTGATAAAACCCGGGCGATGGGTCTCCTGCGTGGACTAACGGAATTTAAACGTTCGTACGATCTGAATTTACGCGTTAAAAATATGCTGCCGGATCTGTATGCTGAGGATCCCGATTTTTATCGCACTATGCGCATTCAGGATCTGGCACAGGGAATCCATCGATTGATCCGCCAACACGATCTCTCCGGGTTGATGCTGCGGGCATTCGATACGTTGCCGGAAATGAAAATGACGCCTCATCAGGCCTGGCAGCGGCAAATTAAAGGTGACGTCGAGACAGTCACTCTTGATCAACTGGTAGGGCGTGTTTCCGCCAATATGATCTTGCCTTATCCTCCAGGTGTCCCGCTGCTGATGCCCGGAGAAATGATCACAGAAAAAAGCCGGTCAGTACTCGATTTCCTGCTGATGCTGTGCTCGGTGGGGCAGCGCTACCCTGGATTTGAAACTGACATTCATGGGGCTAAGTTGGGTGAGGACGGCGTGTATCGTGTCAGAGTCCTGAAAATGGCATAACGACTTGCCGGAACCCGTTGCGCACGAGTAACGTGCTGAGAGTAAAATTAAAGAGGCGAAGAACATGCTGGGGTTAAAACAGGTTCACCATATTGCCATTATTGCGACGGACTACAGGGCCAGTAAGGCATTTTACTGTGATGTATTAGGCTTCACGTTAATGAGTGAAGCCTACCGGGAAGAACGTGACTCCTGGAAAGGCGATCTGGCGCTGAACGGCCAGTACGTGATTGAGCTTTTTTCTTTTCCTTTCCCACCCTGTCGCCCCAGTAGACCGGAAGCCTGCGGTTTACGTCATCTGGCGTTTAGCGTCGAGGATGTGGAAAAGTCGATTGATCATCTTGAAGCCCATCATGTGAAATGTGAGCCAGTGCGCATCGATCCCTTTACCGGTAAACGCTTTACGTTTTTTAACGATCCAGACGGATTACCACTTGAACTGTACGAGCTGTAAGGCTTGTCATTGTAGCGTTAGCCCGGTAACGTGCCGGGCAATGCTATTGTAAGCAATCATCATGACGACACTTACGCTGAATACTTCACTTCTGAACACTAACGCGATCCTCGTTGCCTTTAGCGGCGGCCTCGACTCTACCGTGCTGTTGCACCAACTGGTGCTGTGGCGAATTCAGCACCCGGAGGTCTCTCTACGGGCCATCCACATTCATCACGGATTAAGCCCGCACGCAAACAGTTGGGTACAGCACTGTGAGTCTGTATGTGCGCAGTGGCAGGTGCCGCTGGTGGTTGAGCGGGTTCATTTGCAGGATGATGGGTTGGGCATCGAGGCGCAGGCCCGACGAGCGCGCTATCAGGCCTTTGCGCAGACGCTGCTGCCTGGAGAGGTGCTGATGACCGCTCAGCATCTGGACGATCAATGTGAGACATTTTTGTTAGCGCTTAAGCGTGGCAGTGGTCCTGCAGGGCTTTCGGCCATGGGCGAAAGTTCGCCTTTTAGCGGTACTCAACTCATTCGACCGCTGTTGATGCAAACGCGTGATGCGCTTGAACAGTGGGCGCGCCGGCATGAATTACGCTGGATTGAAGATGAAAGTAATCAGGATGACGCCTACGATCGCAACTTCTTACGTCTGCGTATTATCCCGCACCTGCAACAGCGGTGGCCGCACTTTGCGCAAGCCACGGCTCGCAGTGCCGCGCTGTGCGCTGAGCAGGAGAGCTTACTGGATGAACTGCTGGCCAGCGATTTAGCCAACTGCGTTACGGCGCAGGGTGCACTCTTGCTCGGGCCATTAATGACGATGAGTACCGTACGGCGTGCTGCGCTGCTTCGTCGCTGGCTGGCAGGATTAAATGCACCGATGCCTTCCCGTGATGCGTTAGAACGTATCTGGCAGGAAGTCGCGTTGGCACGCGAGGACGCATCGCCCTGTTTTCGCCTTGGTGAGTATGACGTCCGCCGTTATCAGTCGCAGCTGTGGTGGGTGAGGTCGGTTGACGGGCAAAGTGAAACCGTTATCCCGTGGCAATCCTGGAAAACGCCGTTGGCGCTACCTGCAGGGTTGGGCGAGATACAGCTTATCGCTACGGGTGAGCTTCGCAGGCCACACGTTGACGAAGCCGTTAGTATTCGCTTTAAAGCGCCTGGGTTATTGCATATTGTCGGGCGCAACGGTGGGCGTAAGCTTAAAAAAATCTGGCAGGAACAGGGTATTCCTCCCTGGCGGCGAGACACCACGCCGTTACTGTTTTACGGTGACACGCTGATTGCGGCAGCAGGGGTTTTCGTGACGCATGAAGGGCTGGCAAAAGGTGAAGAAGGAGTGAGTCTGGTGTGGCGTGCCTGATGGGGCTGCGCTTATCAGGCCTACGTATCGTATGGAAAGTAGGCCTGATAAGGTGCAAGAAAGGTTAAGATTCGCTGACCACCACGGTACCGATTTGCGGGTGGCTGAAGCTGGCAATTTTGTCGAGGCGAAGCTCACGGGTTTCACCCGAGACATCGGCGACCAGATATTCCACATTTTTGCGTGAAACCAGGTCATTTGCTTTCGCCTGTAGAACTTCGCCATCTTTGAGCGCCAACGTCAGTAACAAATGGTGCTGGCAGGCGAGTTCAAGATTGTCGTAATCATCACAGTTGATGGGTTGATACGTTTCATTCATTGACATAATCGCTCACCAGTAAGTTCGCGGCAGCATAGGCTGCCTTTTCCCTGACCGACTCTGAAAGGGCGCTGTCTGCCGCCACTTCATTAAGTACCTTCAATACGCAACCCAGCGCATCCGGGACATACCCTAAGTCTCCGCTGGCGATTTCCGCGTACCGCTTGCGTATTAACTCACAATATTTTTCCACATGCCCTCCTGTCAGCACTCTGACTTAACCGTGGATGCAAGTCTAAGCCTACGAAGATAAACTCTGTTTAGCAAGGTGACTATACCATACTCATTCAAGCAATATCAGCGCCTTGATAGACGGTACCTTCGTTAGCGGTTAGCAGCCTTTTGCCGCAGTTTTCGCTACAATGGACGCCTGATTCAAAAGGAGTTCTCCCATGGCGCTTAAAGCGACAATCTATAAAGCCGTCGTCAATGTAGCGGATCTCGACCGCAACCAGTTTCTTGACGCGACATTGACGCTGGCGCGTCACCCTTCAGAAACCCAGGAACGCATGATGTTGCGTCTGTTGGCATGGATTAAATATGCTGACGAGCGGCTGCAATTCACGCGGGGTTTAAGCGCTGAAGACGAACCCGAAGCATGGTTGCGCAACGACCACCTGGGCATTGATCTCTGGATTGAACTCGGCTTGCCGGATGAGCGTCGCATTAAGAAGGCGTGTACTCAGTCTGCTGAAGTCGCTTTGTTTGCCTATAACAGCCGCGCAGCGCAAATCTGGTGGCAGCAGAATCAGACCCGATGCGCGCAGTTTGCCAATTTATCTGTGTGGTATCTGGATGATGAACAATTGGCGCAATTGAGCGAGTTCGCAGGGCGCACCATGGCGCTGCAGGCAACCATTCAGGACGGTGCTATCTGGTTGTCCGACTCTCAGAACAATCTGGAAATCCATCTGGCTGCGTGGCAGCAGCGTTGATGGTTATTATCTCCCGAAATGTCTCTATCCCTGATAACGAGCTGGAAATCACCGCTATTCGGGCACAGGGTGCAGGTGGACAGCACGTTAACAAGACCTCAACGGCTATTCATTTGCGCTTTGACATTCGGGCCTCCAGCCTGCCAGAGTATTACAAGGAACGCCTGTTGGCTGCCAGTCATCATCTGATCAGCGGCGAGGGTGTCATTATTATTAAGGCTCAGGAATATCGTAGCCAGGAGTTGAACCGGGAAGCGGCAATATCCCGGCTGGTGGCGGTGATTAAAGAATTAACCGCAGTGCAGAAAAGTAGGCAGGCAACGCGCCCGACACGCGCTTCAAAAGAGCGCAGATTGTCATCGAAGGCGCAAAAGTCCACTGTGAAGGCACTGCGCGGGAAAGTTCGTCGCCCACAGGACTGACGAATGGGAATACAATATTGAGAAGGAATCTGTGGTGAAAACAGCAATACTGTCATTAGCAGCTGTATTTACACTCTTTGCCTTGATCGGCTGTAACAATCGCTCTGAAGTTGATGTTCTGCAACCGACACAAGCGGCAGAATTAAAACCGATGCAGCAAAGCTGGCGTGGCATCTTGCCTTGTGCGGACTGCGAAGGGATTGAAACCTCTTTGTTCCTGGAAAAAGATGGAACATGGGTAATGAACGAACGCTATCAGGGCGTACGTGATGAACCTTCTTCGTTTGCTTCATATGGCTCGTGGGCGCGTACGGCTGACAAGCTGGTGTTGACGGACAGCAAAGGTGAAAAGTCTTACTACCGGGCAAAAGGCGAGGCACTGGAAATGCTCGATCGTGAAGGCAATCCAATTGAGTCACAGCTCAACTACACCTTGCAGCCGGTTTCTGCCAGTCTCCCCGTGACGCCAATGCCGATGCGGGGAATGTACTTCTACATGGCGGATGCCGCTACCTTCACCGACTGTGCAACGGGTAAAAGAGTCGCCGTTGCCAACAACGCACAGCTGGAGCGTGATTATTTGAGCGCACGTGGTGCTACGGATAAACCGGTTTTGTTGACAGTAGAAGGTCATTTCACCCTGGAGCCAAACCCGGATACCGGGGCGATGGTGAAAACGCTGGCCACCGACAAAAATGCGAAGTTTGTGCCAGGTAAGGATTGCAGCAACTAATAAAAAGGCCTCGCATAATGCGAGGCCTTTTTATTTGCCGGATGGCGCTTTGCTCATCCAGCCTGCAGTACGTGTTTTGAGTTGGTCCGGTAAGCGAATTGCCACCGGACAATCCTACAAAACGCACATTGTTGGTATCTGATTAGCCCTTAATCGCTTTCACCAGATAGTCGACAATGTCGCTGGTTTTAATCAGCTGTTTCTCGCCGTTACGACGATATTTGTATTCAATATCATCGTTATCGAGGTTACGGTCACCGAGCACGATGGTGTGCGGAACACCGATCAGTTCCATATCGGCAAACATCACGCCCGGACGTTCTTTACGATCGTCCATCAGCACTTCGATACCCTGTGCACGCAGTTCTGCGTACAGCTTCTCAGCCAGTTCCTGCACACGGTAGGATTTGTGCATGTTCATTGGCAGAATCGCGACCTGGAACGGTGCGATAGCATCCGGCCATACAATGCCACGATCGTCAAAGTTCTGCTCAATAGCGGCAGCAACAACGCGAGTTACCCCGATACCGTAGCAGCCCATGGTCAGAATCTGATTACGGCCATCTTCACCCTGAACGGCAGCTTTCATTGCTTCAGAATACTTGGTACCCAGTTGGAAGATGTGGCCCACTTCGATACCACGTTTAATCAGCAGTGTACCTTTGCCATCCGGACTTGGGTCGCCTGCGACCACATTACGGATATCTGCCACTTCTGGCGTTGCAACATCACGATCCCAGTTAATACCAAAATAGTGTTTACCATCGATGTTTGCACCGGCAGCGAAATCGCTCATTACCGCAACGGTACGATCGATAACCACCGGGATCGGCATGTTAACCGGACCAAGGGAACCCGGACCTGCTTTCACGACGGCACGGATTTCTTCTTCAGTAGCAAAAGTCAGCGGGCTGGCAACCTGCGGCAGTTTTTCTGCTTTAACTTCGTTCAGTTCGTGATCGCCGCGAACCAGCAGAGCAACCAGCGGGTAGCTGCTGCCTTCAACCGCTTTCACCAGCAGGGTTTTAACGGTTTTTTCAATTGGCAGATTAAACTGCTCAACCAGTTCCGCGATAGTTTTCGCATTCGGTGTATCAACCAGCGTCATTTCCTGAGTGGCGGCTGCGCGGGGTTCTTTCGGCGCAACGGCTTCAGCAAATTCGATGTTGGCAGCAAAATCGGAGCTGTCGGAGAATACCACGTCATCTTCGCCGCTCTGTGCCAGAACCTGGAATTCGTGAGAAGCGCTACCGCCGATAGAGCCGGTATCGGCCTGTACTGCGCGGAAATCCAGGCCCATACGGCTAAAGATTTTGCTGTACGCGGCATACATCGCGTCGTAAGTTTCCTGCAGAGATTCCTGAGAAGTATGGAAAGAGTACGCATCTTTCATCAGGAATTCGCGGGAACGCATCACGCCGAATCGTGGGCGAACTTCGTCACGGAATTTCGTCTGGATCTGATAGAAGTTCAGCGGCAGTTGTTTGTAAGAGCTCAGCTCATTACGGATCAGGTCGGTGATGACTTCTTCATGCGTTGGGCCGAGTACGAATGAACGATCGCCACGGTCTGCGATACGCAGCAGTTCCGGGCCGTACTGTTCCCAACGACCGCTCTCTTCCCACAGTTCAGAAGGCTGAACGACCGGCATCAACACCTCGATCGCACCGGCGTTATTCATTTCTTCACGCACGATGTTTTCGACTTTTTTCAGGACGCGCACGCCGGTCGGCAGCCAGGTGTATAACCCGGAGGCCAGCTTGCGGATCATCCCGGCGCGCAGCATCAGCTGGTGGCTGATGACTTCGGCGTCGGCAGGTGTCTCCTTCAGAGTGGAGAGCAGATATTGGCTAGTACGCATGTTGTTACGGTTCCAGTTGAACGATCGAACAGGCTGGATGCCAGCCTGACACAAAAAAAGTGGTTTAGTTTACCAGCGAGAAAGGGATGTCAAAAGAGAAGGGCACGAAATTAGCGGGGTTCAAGCGCAAAGACTTCAAAACCTTCTTCCGTTACGCGCCAGCGCACGTTGAAATCGTGTAGCCAGACGGCATACGCTTTGCCTGTCTCTTCACCTTTACGATACGCAGGACGTGGGTCCTGTGCCAGTACTTCGCCGATAAATGTTTTCAGCGATGGATAACGTTTTTCCAGCGTCAGAAGCTGTTGTTCAACCTCTGTAGTGAAACTTACCGCCATTTCGGCAACCGGCGCATGCTGCGCGTAGCTGGCTGTGGCGTCAGGCAGTGCTTCTGCAAATGGCAGATAAGGTTTGATGTCGATCACCGGCGTTCCGTCGACCAGGTCCAGACTACCCAGTTTCAGAATGACGCTCTCTTTGTGGCAGACAATTTCTTTTAACTCAACCAGCGACATCCCGACAGGGTTGGGACGAAAGGTTGAACGCGTGGCAAAGACTCCCATTCTGGCGTTACCGCCCAGACGGGGTGGGCGCACGGTTGGACGCCATCCACCTTCCATTGTCTGATGAAAAACAAAAATCACCCACAAATGACTGAATGCTTCCAGGCCGCGAACAGCATCGGCCTGGTTATAGGGCGCGAGCAAATGCAGTTCGCCGTTGGCACTTTTCACCAGACCCGGCTGGCGTGGCACAGCGAACTTTTCTTTATAAGGAGAGCGGATAACGCCTATTTGCTCGAACTGAAAATGACTCATTTAGACGAAATGTTCAGGGCAGAACCGATGCAGACTGCCTGACGATAGCAACCCGGTGTCCCGCTGGTGACTTCGCAGCTGTGCAGCAATACCGCATTGGCTTTCATTTTGGATGCGTTTATCTGCATGCGTTTGCGTGCGGTTGGAATACTCGGAGGGGAATCCTGGTTTGATGCCTGGCAGGACTCTCCGCTCACTTCGCCAAGATCGCGGAATGGTTTACCGACCAGATCTTCTGCGTTGGTGATAATTCTGACCGGCGTCGCGCGCGGTGCTTTTGGTTTTTCCGGCTCCGCTTTTGGCGGGGTAGCGGTGCTTTGAACGGGTTCAACAGGGGATCTGCTTAACATAGAACAGCCGCTCAGCATGAGTGCTACTAAACAGATCGGTAAAGCACGCATAATATTTCCTCAATGAATGATCTAAACGTCAGATATTGAATCAGGTGCTTGCATAAATGACAAGACGGGCAAGCGCCCGTCCTGATGATATTACAGATTGTGAAAACAGCCTAAAATTACCAGCCTTTAACAGCACCGCCGTTGAAGACTTTGTTTGCCGCTTCGTAAACTTCGTCTGACTGGTATGCTTCAACGAATTTCTTCACGTTCTCAGCATCTTTATTGTCTTCACGCGTCACGATCAGGTTTACGTATGGGGAATCTTTATCTTCAACAAAGATACCGTCTTTTGCCGGAGTCAGGCCGATCTGGCTGGCATAGGTGGTGTTGATGACTGCCAGTGCGATTTGCGCGTCGTCCAGTGAGCGTGGCAGCTGCGGCGCTTCCAGTTCAACCAGCTTCAGGTTTTTCGGGTTTTCAATCACGTCCAGCGCGGTTGGCAGCAGGCCAACGCCATCTTTCAGTTTAATCAAACCGACTTTCTGCAGCAGCAGCAGGGAACGGCCGAGGTTAGTCGGGTCGTTTGGAATAGCGACCTGAGAGCCATCCTGCAGTTCATCCAGTGATTTGATTTTTTTGGAGTAGCCTGCAATCGGATAAACAAAGGTATTGCCTACGGCAACCAGTTTGTAACCACGATCTTTGATCTGCTGATCCAGGTACGGTTTGTGCTGGAAGGCGTTAGCATCGATATCGCCTTTGCTTAGCGCTTCATTGGGCAGGACATAATCGTTGAACGTTACCAGTTCAACATCCAGACCGTATTTTTCTTTAGCCACTTTCTGTGCGACTTCAGCAACCTGCTGCTCTGCGCCAACGATAACACCCACTTTGATGTGGTTAGGATCTTTTTCATCCTGGCCACAACCCACAAGTGCCAGAGAACCGATCAGGGCTCCAACTGCCGCAAAGGTTTTGAATTTGAACGCCATGCTTATTTCCTTTTCCTAATGAGTTTTTAGTGTTGTGTGTAACGTTATTTGTGCGTGACTGCCCGGACGATGCGATCGCCGGATAACTGAATTAAATAAACCAGAACGACGAGCAATACCAGTACTGTATTCATTACGGTAGCGTTATACCCAATGTAGCCATACTGATAGCCAATCTGGCCAAGACCGCCTGCACCGACAGCACCGCCCATCGCCGAGTAACCAACCAGCGTGATGAGAGTGATGGTGGCCGCATTGACCAGTCCTGGCAGCGCTTCTGGTAGTAATACCTTACGTACAATCTGCAACGGCGTAGCGCCCATCGCACGCGAGGCCTCAATCAGCCCGGTCGGGATTTCCAGCAGGGCGTTTTCCACCATACGAGCAATAAATGGCGCGGCGCCGACGGTTAGCGGGACGATAGCGGCCTGCAGCCCGATAGATGTGCCAACAATCATGCGGGTGAACGGAATCATCCACACCAACAAAATAATGAACGGGATGGAACGGAAAATGTTAACCAGCGCAGAAAGCGTGCGGTACAACTTCGCGTTCTCAATGATTTGCCCTGGACGCGTCACGTACAGCAGTACGCCCACGGGCAGGCCAATCACAAAGCCAAAAAAACCGGACACAAAGGTCATTGCCAGCGTTTCCCATACGCCGCGAACCAGCAGCCAAATCATCGGCTCAGACATAACCCAGTACCTCTACTTTTACGTGGTGTTCCTGCAACCAGCTAATGGCTGCTTGTGTATCTTCTTGTGTACCGTGCATTTCAGTCAGCATGATGCCGAACTTCACGCCGCCGGCGTAATCCATCTGCGCGCTGATAATGTTGTTATTCACATTAAAGCGGCGGGCCGTTTCCGAGAGTAATGGGGCATCAACAGAGTGACCGGTGAACTCCATGCGCAGCATGGGCACGCTGTCGGCTTGCGGCTCAGCTTTTAAACGTTCCTGATAATCTTCCGGAATATCCAGGTGCAGCGTGGACTGGATAAACTTCTGCGCCAGCGGGGTTTTGGGGTGTGAGAACACCTCACTGACGGTGTCCTGCTCAATCAGTTCACCATTGCTGATGACTGCGACGCAGTCACAGATACGTTTTACAACGTCCATCTCATGAGTAATCAGCAGAATGGTGAGACCCAGGCGACGGTTAATATCTTTCAGTAATTCGAGAATCGAGCGGGTCGTGGCTGGGTCGAGGGCGCTGGTGGCTTCATCGCACAGCAGTACTTTAGGATTACTTGCCAGAGCACGGGCAATCGCTACACGTTGCTTCTGGCCACCGGAAAGGTTAGCCGGGTAGCTGTCGTGCTTGTCGCCAAGGCCAACCAAATCCAGGAGTTCCGTCACTCGACGTTTAATCTCTTCCTTTGGCGTGTTATCCAGCTCCAGCGGAAGCGCAACGTTGCCAAAAACAGTACGGGAGGAGAGCAGGTTAAAGTGCTGGAAAATCATGCCAATTTGACGGCGCGCTTTAGTCAGCTCTGACTCTGAAAGCGTCGTCAGCTCCTGACCGCCGACCTGAACGCTACCTTCAGTTGGGCGCTCGAGCAGGTTTACGCAGCGAATGAGTGTGCTTTTACCGGCACCGGAGGCACCAATAACGCCATAAATCTGTCCGGCAGGAACATGCAGGCTGACATTGTTTAGTGCCTGAATGGTGCGAGTCCCCTGCTGGAACACTTTGGTGATATTCAAAAGTTTAATCATTGGTTATTTATTATCGTAATTAAGTTAGCCGTGGCATTTTCGTCTGTCTGGTACGGTCGACGCCGTCAACAAGATGGATGTTAAGGCATCCAGACGTCTAAATCAATCGGGCTTTGCACGATGAGCACTTTCTTGCCCGCCGAAACATGCGATACTAGAGCAACATGCCTTATTCAGGAGCTATAAAAGGTGGCAAAGTCTGTACCCGCAATTTTTCTCGACCGTGACGGCACTATTAATGTGGACCACGGTTACGTCCATGAGATCGACGAGTTCGAATTTATCGACGGTGTCATTGATGCTATGCGTGAACTTAAAAAGATGGGTTATGCGCTGATTGTCGTGACGAACCAGTCTGGTATTGCCCGTGGCAAATTTACCGAGGCACAATTCGAAACGTTGACTGAATGGATGGACTGGTCATTGGCCGATCGCGATGTTGATCTGGATGGTATCTATTATTGTCCTCATCATCCACAGGGCACAGTCGAAGAGTACCGCCAGGTCTGCGACTGCCGTAAACCACATCCAGGCATGTTTATTTCAGCGCGAGACTTTCTGCACATCGATATGGCTGCTTCTTATATGGTGGGCGACAAAATAGAAGATATGCAGGCGGCGACAGCTGCAAATGTAGGAACGAAGGTATTAGTGCGCACAGGCAAGCCAGTCACTCCGGAAGCAGAAAATGCGGCAGATTTAGTGCTAAATAGTCTGGCGGACCTGCCAATGGCGATAAAAAAGCAGCAAAAGTAAGCGTTATGGATAAAAGGTGAGCGGTTGAAACAAAAATGCATTTTTCCGCTTGTCTTCCTGAGTCGACTCCCTATAATGCGCCTCCATCGACACGGCGGATGTGAATCACTTCACACAAACAGCCGGTCCGGTTGAAGAGAAAAATCCTGAAATTCAGGGTTGACTCTGAAAGAGGAAAGCGTAATATACGCC
>NZ_JANEWM010000041.1:0-38547 GCF_028069825.1 Citrobacter sp. Igbk 14 | reverse complement strand
ACTTAAGACGTAACAATTCATATTTATCTCTTTACGGAACTTCTCCTTTAGCATGCTTTTACTCCCTACACGGGTAGTCACAGGTTAATAAAAAAACTAAAGGATTATTTCAATGAACAGAAAAGTATTGGCACTCGTAATTCCTGCACTGTTGGCTGCTGGCGCTGCTCACGCTGCTGAAGTTTATAATAAAGACGGCAATAAGTTAGATCTCTACGGTAAAGTAGATGCCCTGCATTATTTCTCTGATGACGCCAACAGCGATGGCGATCAGACTTATATGCGTATGGGCTTCAAAGGTGAAACTCAGGTTAACGATATGATCACCGGCTATGGTCAGTGGGAATATCAGGTTCAGGCTAACGGTACTGAAAGCGGCGATAAAGGTGATTCCTGGACTCGTCTGGCCTTCGCCGGTATTAAAGTTGGCGACTACGGTTCATTCGACTACGGTCGTAACTACGGTGTACTGTACGACGTAGAAGGCTGGACCGATATGCTGCCAGAATTCGGTGGCGACTCCTATACCAAGGCTGATAACTTCATGACCGGTCGTGCTAACGGCGTAGCGACCTACCGTAACACCGACTTCTTCGGTCTGGTTGACGGTCTGAACGTTGCGCTGCAGTATCAGGGCGCGAACGAAAGTCAAAACGGGCAGGAAGGCACCAATAATAGTGGTGACCGTAATGTGAAGAACTCCAACGGTGACGGCTTCGGTATCTCCTCTACCTACGATCTGGGTATGGGCGTAAGCTTCGGTGCAGCATATACCTCTTCTGACCGTACCAACGAGCAGGTAAATCAATCCACTGCCGGCGGCGACAAAGCGGATGCGTGGACTGCCGGTCTGAAATACGACGCGAACAACATCTATCTGGCAACCATGTACTCCGAAACCCGTAATATGACACCATATGGCGGCTCACAAGGTAGCAAATATACTGTTGCCAACAAAACTCAGAACTTCGAAGTCACTGCACAGTACCAGTTCGACTTCGGTCTGCGTCCGGAAGTGTCTTTCCTGATGTCTAAAGGTAGCGATCTGGCTACTGTAAATGGTAACGATGATAAAGATCTGGTTAAATATGCTTCTGTAGGTGCGACTTACTACTTCAACAAAAACTTCTCCACCTATGTTGATTACAAAATCAACCTGCTGGACGAAGACGACAGCTTCTACACCCAGAACGACATCTCTACCGATGACACTGTAGCACTGGGTATGGTTTACCAGTTCTAATCTGTCTCTGTTAGCCCGCTGGCAACAGCGGGCTATCCTTTCATTAATAGCAATTCTGTTTTATCCAGATCAAAACATTATATCTGTTGCGTTAAAACACACCTTTGATAGATGATATCTTGCATTAATACCTGTAGTAGAGGATACCTGCAATGAATCATCACCCCGTTAAATCATCCCGTATTGCATCCGTCGGCTATGACGAATCCTCGCGCACACTTGAAATTCGCTTTCATCAACTGACTACATTGCAGTATCAACATGTCCCGGCGCGTATTTTTCAAGATTTCCTTAGCGTGGTCTCTAAGGGCCGGTTTTATGATGGGGTTATAAAAGGGAAATTTCCTGAAATCAAAATAAAGTGATGCCAAAATGTGATCTTTGTCATTGTACATAAAGTGCCATTACGCGGTAAGCTTTACGTGGATACTTAAACAGGAGGTTTTATGAACAGAACGATTCTTGTACCCATCGATATTTCAGACTCAGAATTAACTCAACGCGTTATTGCCCATGTTGAAGCAGAGGCAAAAATTGACGATGCGCAGGTGCATTTTCTGACCGTTATTCCGTCACTGCCCTATTACGCTTCTTTGGGACTGGCCTACTCGGCAGAGTTACCGGCCATGGACGATCTGAAAGCCGAAGCTAAATCTCAACTGGAAGAGATTATCAAGAAGTTCAATATCCCAACGGACAGAGTGCATGTTCACGTTGCTGAAGGTGCGCCAAAAGATAAAATCCTGGAGATCGCTAAAAAATTACCGGCCGATATGGTCATTATTGCCTCACACCGACCGGACATCACCACTTATCTGCTGGGCTCTAACGCCGCAGCCGTGGTGCGTCATGCAGAGTGTTCGGTACTGGTAGTCCGCTAAGCTGTCTGGCCCGCACACCGTTGCGGGCTTTTTGTTTCTCCCTCTTTTACCCCGCGATTCCTGACCTGGAGGGAAATGAGGGAAATATAGCTGATGGTTCCATATCGGCAGATTAAGCTATCTGGTTGCTATAAAGCATACCGCGCGGAAGGTAAAAAATCAGTGCTCTGATTTAGTAGTACCGAGATGGTTAATCCACAAATGAACACAGATAAGAGTAAAGACTTTCGCTGCCATCTTTATGGTATACAACCAGTCCGCTATCAAGTTGATCGTTTGAGTTCGAGTACAGTTGCGCAGTGTTACCCTTAGCGTCTTTCCAGTTTTCAAGATAAACCCTTCCTTTTTGGCTATCTCTTATCCATTGCCCCGTATCAGAAGGCGTAAAACCATCTCCTCTAACAGTCAGCACCCGCTCTCCCTGCGCTTCACTTCGTTCTGCGACTAACTCACGCCCAGAGCCATTTACATCAAAACTACATGCAATTCTTTGAACATTAGCTTCCGTTGCAGCAGAAGAAAGGAGTAAAACAATCATCATCAACTTTTTCATTGCCAGCCTTTATCATCGAATTTTTTCGAACAGATGATATATGGTGCAGTTGATAAATCAATAAACCCCGCGTATCTGATACCCTACAGATATGATTACATTGACGAACTGCCATCAAACATTGCCGTTCTCGCATTATTGATACCACTTCGAACACTGGATACACAAAGCTGTCCCTCTGTCCATCTGTTAGATTTGCAGTAAGTAACGCAATACATAATCAGCATCAATACCCAATACCTAACTTCAATTATTCTTGAGCTCGACAATCCTGTTCCGGATGTCAACTTTTGATGGCCACCTGTGTGACGCTTTAATTGATGAGATACTCGCGGAAAACGTGTCTTGCTTTGCGTCGAGTGCCATTAATTTACCTTTGGAAATGCCGACAGGCAATGAAGAGAGACGATAAGTGAAATTACTAATAGTGTTCATGGGAGTATGCCTTCTTGCTGCATGTTCCACATCCCAGGAAATTAAACGCCCAGATGGTTCAAGTGAGTACGACATCCAATGTGGGGCTGCTACCGGATGGAATATTTGCTATTCAAAAGCTAATGAAGTTTGCCCCAACGGTTATCAAGATTTATCGAAAGAAGGTGGTTTCAACCGCAAAGAGTTGCGCATCCTTTGTAAGAAGTGATCTTTTAGCCATTGCTATAGGTCTACCCATGGCGATGGCATAAAAAACCTGCGGTGCCGATGGCTTGCAAGGACGAGCTCAACGTTGTCAAATTGTGGCCCAATGCCTGGGGTATAGGCGAGCAAAAACCTTACTACTCTATGAGTAGCATCGGTGCGAGATGGAACGCCGCTGTAAAACGTGCTGGTATTCGTCGCCGTAATCCGTACCATACGCGGCATACTTTTGCCTGCTGGCTGTTATCGGCTGGAGCGAACCCATCATTTATAGCTAATCAGATGGGGCATGAAAACGCGCAGATGGTGTACGAAGTCTACAGTACATGGATTGAAGAAATGAATGGCGATCAGGTTGCAATGTTGAATAACAAACTAGCCCTGTGATGGAAGTTTGCCCCTTATATGCCCCTTTTGGTTTTTGAGAACGGTAATAATGCAAGATAATCAACAAGTTACAAAGAAAGAACAATACAACCTGAACAAATTACAGAAACGCCTGCGTCGTAACGTAGGTGAAGCTATTGCCGATTTCAATATGATCGAAGACGGCGATCGCATTATGGTGTGTCTTTCCGGTGGGAAAGATAGCTACACCATGCTGGAAATCCTGCGGAATTTGCAGCAAAGCGCCCCGATCAGTTTCTCTTTGGTCGCCGTAAATTTGGATCAAAAACAACCGGGCTTCCCGGAGCACATCCTGCCGGAGTATCTGGAACAACTGGGAGTTGAGTATAAAATTGTCGAAGAAAACACCTACGGGATCGTCAAAGATAAAATCCCTGAAGGCAAAACGACCTGCTCTCTGTGTTCCCGTCTGCGCCGCGGCATTTTGTACCGCACGGCAACCGAATTAGGTGCCACCAAAATTGCGTTGGGACACCATCGCGACGACATCCTGCAAACACTGTTTTTAAACATGTTCTACGGCGGAAAGATGAAAGGTATGCCACCGAAGCTGATGAGCGATGATGGTAAGCATATTGTGATCCGTCCGCTGGCCTATTGCCGCGAAAAAGATATTGAGCGTTTCTCTGAAGCGAAAGGCTTCCCGATTATTCCGTGCAACCTGTGTGGTTCACAGCCTAACCTGCAACGTCAGGTGATCGCGGATATGCTGCGTGACTGGGACAAGCGCTATCCAGGTCGTATTGAAACGATGTTCAGTGCGATGCAGAATGTGGTGCCTTCTCACCTGAGCGATATTAATCTGTTCGATTTTAAAGGCATCAAACACGGCTCAGAAGTGGTAGATGGCGGTGATCTGGCATTCGATCGTGAAGAGATCCCACTGCAACCAGCAGGCTGGCAGCCGGAAGAAGATGAAAACCAGTTAGATGAGTTGCGTCTGAACGTGGTGGAAGTGAAGTAAAACAGAGAATGCCGTATCCGGCCTACTGGGCAAAGTATTACTTCAGTACCAGTAGGCCTGATAAGCGGAGCGCCATCAGGCACTCCTACAGGCATTTATTTTAATAAACGAACCCGGCAGTTCTTGCCTTTGATCTTACCGTTCTGCAGTTGCTTCCACGCTTTATGTGCCACAGACTGGCGAACGGCCACGTAGACATGCGCCGGATGCACGGCAATCTTGCCGATATCCGCCCCGTCCAGACCAATATCTCCGGTCAACGCCCCTAATACATCACCAGGCCGCATTTTCGCTTTTTTACCGCCATCGATGCACAGCGTCGCCATCTCAGCCTCCAGCGGCAGAATTGAGCCATTACCCGGTGCGGGTAGCCAGTTTAGCTTCAGTTGCAGCATCTCGGACAGAATATTGGCACGTTGCGCTTCTTCCGGCGCACAGAAGCTAATTGCCAGACCACTGTTACCCGCACGGGCAGTACGTCCAATACGGTGTACATGAACTTCCGGATCCCATGCCAGTTCAAAGTTAACCACCAGCTCGAGCGATTTAATATCCAGGCCACGCGCCGCCACATCAGTGGCAACCAGCACACGAGCGCTGCCGTTGGCAAAACGTACCAGCGTCTGGTCCCGATCGCGTTGCTCAAGATCGCCATGAAGCGATAATGCGCTTTGCCCTGCTGCGTTCAGTGCATCACAAACAGCCTGACAATCTTTTTTGGTATTACAGAAAACCACACATGATGCCGGCTGATGCTGGCTAAGCAATTTTTGCAACAGCGGAATTTTGCCGTGTGAGGAGATTTCAAAGAATTGTTGTTCAATCGCTGGCAACGCATCGACCGTATCAATCTCAATCGTTAACGGATTATTCTGTACGCGACCACTGATCGCGGCAATCGCTTCCGGCCAGGTTGCGGAAAACAGCAGTGTCTGACGTGACGCTGGCGCAAAGCGGATCACATCATCAATCGCATCACTAAATCCCATATCCAGCATCCGGTCGGCTTCATCCATCACCAGCGTATTCAACGCATCAAGGGAGACGGTGCCTTTTTGCAGGTGGTCGAGCAAACGCCCCGGCGTGGCAACAATAATGTGTGGGGCATGTTGCAGAGAATCACGCTGAGCGCCAAAGGGCTGACCACCGCACAGCGTTAAAATTTTGGTATTTGGCAGAAAACGCGCCAATCGACGCAATTCACCCGCGACCTGGTCAGCCAGTTCGCGTGTTGGGCACAGTACCAGCGACTGAGTCTGAAACAGCGCAGCATCAATATGCTGTAACAGGCCAAGACCAAACGCGGCCGTTTTGCCACTGCCGGTTTTTGCCTGCACGCGAACATCTTTTCCTGCCAGGATTGCCGGCAACGCAGCGGCCTGAACAGGCGTCATTTCAAGATAACCCAGCTCATTAAGATTCTCGAGTTGGGCGGCAGGCAAAACATTCAGGGTTGAAAAAGCGGTCACAATTTAATCTCGCGGTAAAAACTCACATTCAGCAGGCGCGTATCCTCGCAGATCTGCGCCCGTGATGCGACAATTTAATCGGCTCTTCATCCGGTGACGGGTCCGGCATAGGTTGCGGACGAGGTATCGAGTCGGGAATCGGAACCGGGTCGGTGGGGACAGTATCGGAATGGGGGCGTTGCAACTGCAACGGGGCGAATAAGCAGGTCATATTACCCTCCAGTGAGTCAGACTGACCCTTTTAGGGTAGACGCTGGTTTCCTGCAGGCAAAAAAAAGCCGACTAATCTAAGTCGGCGTCGTACGAATCAATTGTGCTATGCAGTAATTCAAAAAAGGAAGTAAGACAATATGGAGCGCAACGCCCATCGCTTGACGTTGCATTCACCTGCGAGAGAGATATTGCCCCGAATAGGTAGATGGTTTATTGACCTCGCTCAAAAACTTAGCCGTTTTCACTCACGAAAGTCGCTAAAAAATGTAGTTGTTACAACCATTTACTACGATGCAACCATAAAGTAACACCACCAATCAGGACAACTAACAGAATACAGAATAGTGAAAAACCAAACTGCCAGCCGCCACCGGGAATCCCCCCGAGATTGACGCCGAACAGGCCGGTTAAAAATGTGCTGGGCAGAAAAACCATTGCCATCAACGACATGGTATAGGTTCTTCGCGCCAGAGACTCCTGCATAACCTGAGCAATTTCATCCGCCATGATGCCCGTCCGGGCGATGCACGCGTCGATTTCATCCAGCCCTCTTCCTAACCTGTCGGCGATATCCTGCATCCGACGTCGGTGATCGTCAGTCATCCACGGTAAACGTTCACTCGCCAGGCGCGCATAAGCATCGCGCTGAGGGGCCATGTAGCGCCGCATGACTATCAGTTGTTTGCGCAGCAATGCCAGAAAGCCGCGAGGCGGGATCTGTTGGTCCAGCAGGTTGTCTTCCAGATCGATAATTTTGTCATGCAATTGTTCGATAAACTCACTGGCATGATCGGTTAAGGCATCACAAACATCCACAAGCCAGCTACCACAGTCAGACGGTCCCGTCCCTTCCTGCAAGTCACTCACCACATCATCCAGTGCCAGCACTTTACGCTGACGCGTTGAGACAATCAGGCGTTCGTCCATATATAAGCGCATGGCGACAAGCTGGTCAGGGCGTTCGTCGGTGCTGCCATTAATACAGCGTAACGTAATCAGCGTCCCTTCCCCGACCCGGCTTACGCGCGGGCGAGTACTTTCTCCCGCCAGTGCATCACGCACATTATTAGGAAGCAGAGGCGTTGTCGCCAGCCATTGCGCGCTATCAGAATGGGTGTAATTAAGATGCAGCCAGCACGGATGTGCACTGTCGATAACATCGTTGTCTTCCAGCGGTTTCACGCCACCGCGACCATCCAGCAGCCAGGCAAACACGGCATCCGGCACATTAACTTCGGTTCCCTTAATGGCTTCCACAGCGCCTCCATAAACATTCAAACTTTTCGTTAGTCTAGCCTTCAGTATATGTTAAGCAATATCGCATTGTCCCATTATGCTGAAATGATTCATAAAAGTGTTCATGAAAATAAAAAGCGCCGACGGGTTCGGCGCTTTTCCAGGCTGATGTTGAATATTAAAATGAAGAACCGTATTTAACCCGTTGACGTAGTCCGGAGACGGGGGAATCTCGATGCAAAAGTGTGGTTGTTTCAACAGATATGTTGTTACTTAAGCGAAATTTATGTGTGCGTGACAGAAGATCATTCACCTGACTTTTCAGGATGCCGGACGAATCAGATAACTCATCGACCATGCTGACATTACTTTGTGTGACGTTTTCCAGTTCGGTCAGAGCCTGGGTAATTCTGATGATCCCATTTTCCTGTTCCCGAGTGGTTGTTAATATCTCCGCCATCAGTTGATTTAACTGCCCTGCACCACCCACAATATCCTGCATGTTCTTTTCGGCTTCACGTACAACCGCCGCACCCTGCTGGACATTGTAATGCGTTTCATCGATAAGCCGTTTAATACTCTTTGCCGCTTCTGCGCTACGATGTGCCAATATTCTCACTTCACCTGCAACGACAGAAAAACCTTTGCCATGTTCGCCGGCTCTCGCCGCCTCAACCGCCGCATTCAATGCCAGAATATTCGTCTGAAATGCAATACCATCTATTAACGCGATAATTTCAGTCATCTGCTGAGCGCAGTCGGTGATCGAGCGCATATTGGTGGCGACCTGCACCATTAAATCGCCTCCCTGACGTGCAGATTGCGTCGCAATATTTGCCTGGGCGCTTGCCATTTGCGTATTATCTGCATTGTTGCGTGTACTAACCGCTATCTCATCCATATTCGCAGCTGTCTGCATTAACGCGCCAGACTGCTGTTCCGTTTTAACTGACAATTCGGCGCTACGCTCCGCGAGCTGTTCAGAAAGCGTCATCACGGTCCGTGAAGAGGATCTGATCTCACTGACTAAGGTGGAAATATTACTCGCCAGACTGTTAATTCCCGGAATAAGTCTGCCTGCACAGTTATTACCGAACTCAGGAATACTCATCGCCAGATTCCCTGCAGTCACCTCTTCAATACTTTCTTTTACCGTATTAATCGGCACGACGAGATATTTTGTCATATACCACCATAAATATAATAGTGAAATAGTACAAACCACATCAGTGCCAATAATGACATCAAACCCTGCAGATAATATTACCTCAACGATATTGAGGGCAACTACGGTACATACCAGAAATAAAATAATAAACGTCCTGACGCTTATATTATTTAACATTTTAATCCTGCCTGCCAAAGAATAACGCGGAGTATTATTTTTTATAGCATCTGTAATGCAGATTGCCATTCCGCGATACCGAAAGTTCCACTTTCAATGAGAGCATGCCGCCTTTTCACTTAAAGCACACTATCACACTGCCAGTTTACATTAGTCTGGTTGTTTATCTCGCATAAGCTGACGTTCACGCCAGTTGCCAGACTATTGTCACCCAGGGCCTGATGTGAACAAAAATACACCAAACCATAAATATGGTGAATGTTTTCATAAGCGAACATCACATATTCCTCCGTTATAGCAGCTCAGACTAATACTGCTGACAGGAAAATAAGAACGCGCCGGGTTTTACCAGGTTAACTGGACAGAATCTGCTAGATTTATCATCACGGTTTTTTATCGATGGGTAGTAAGATGTTGCACGTGTCGTGGGACCCTGTACTGATTGGGATTTCCTTTGTTGTCGCATTCATTGCTTCGTTTATTGCCCTCGATAGCGCAGGGAAAGTGGCGATCTCCAGTCGTCGGGAATCGACTTTCTGGCGTTTATCTGGCGGGGCAACGCTGGGGATGGGGATCTGGTCGATGCATTTTATTGGCATGCTGGCCATGAAAATGAGTATGCCGATTAATTATCACTTTTCGCTCACGGCATTTTCTTTTTTGATCGCACTCATTTCCGCGACGCTTGCCATCAATATTGCAATATCAGGTCAAACGCTTTCGACCAGGCGGCTTATTGTTGCAACAAGCCTATTAAGCACTGGTGTTGTGGCCATGCACTACGTTGGCATGGTCGCTATCGTTGAACATGTTGCTATCCGCTGGCAGTTCTCACTCATTTTACTTTCCGTGGTCATTGCCATTATCGCGTCAGGGATCGGCCTGTGGTTAGCTTTTCATTTGCGGCAAAATACCCGACGCGCATTAATAAACCGACTTATTGCCGCTCTGGTAATGGCACTGGCGATTGCCTCAATGCATTACACCGGGATGGGAGCGGCCACCTTCACTCATTTCGGGCATACTGCGCATGATGGACTGAGCACGCTGGAACTCTCTATCTGGGTCTGCGCCATCACGCTGGTGATTCTGGGTATTATGCTGGTCATTTCGATGGTGGATTCTCAGCTACGCACCTCAAGACTGGCCGATAACCTGCATCAACTGAACTGCCAGCTTGAGCATCAGGTCCACTTCGATGCGCTGACCGGCCTTGCCAATCGCACGCAAATAGACGCCTGCTTACAGACCTGCCTGCGTCATTCCAAACTGCATCAACAGCACTTCGCCCTGGTCTTTATCGACCTTGATCGATTCAAAATCGTAAACGACACCTGGGGCCATCACATTGGCGATCAGTTGCTTATCTCCAGCACACAACGCATATACAGCTGCCTTGATGACACCATGACGCTGGCGAGGCTGGGCGGCGATGAATTTATCCTGCTGGTGCCAAACAGCAACCGGGAAGCAATTTCGGTACTGATGACCCGCATTGCCAGCGCCGTCAAAGAACCTTTTACACTGTTTGGACATACCATTCGTGTTTCGTTAAGCGCGGGAAGCAGTCTTTATCCCGAACACGGCTCAACGTTACATGAGCTAAAAGTAAAAGCCGATACTGCGATGTATCATGTCAAACAGGCGGGCAGAAACGGCTGGGCGATTTACTCCCCAGAGATGGAGGCTATCGCCGATACGCCGCCAACGTTCTTGCAAGAACTGTCACAAGCGCTTGAGCGGAATCAATTCGAATTATGGTATCAACCTAAATACACCGCCGGGGATCACTCTCTGACGGGTTTTGAGGCATTGTTACGCTGGCATCATCCTGAACGCGGCATTCTGCTACCGGCTGAATTCCTGCCCGCACTTGAAGAAACGGGTCTGATTATTCCTGTCGGCACCTGGGTTCTCCAGCAGTCATGCCGCCAGTTATTTCAATGGAAGTCACAAGGCCACACGGAGTGGAGCCTTGCTGTTAATCTGTCACCCGCCCAGTTTGAACAACCTGATATTGTCGATATAGTTTGCAACGCCCTGGCGCAATATCAGCTTTCACCAGCACATCTCACACTGGAACTGACTGAAAGTACGGCACTTAAAAATTTAAAACGCAGCGTGGAAGTCCTGAACGCATTTGCCGATTTGGGGATCACCGTTTCTATTGATGATTTTGGCACCGGTTATTCAAATATATTGATGCTGAAATCACTTCCGGCGCGAGAATTAAAAATAGACAGAATATTTGTCAAAGATATTAGTGAGAACAGCAAAAATACAAAAATCGTGTCTACTATTATTGACATAGCGCACTCTATGAATATGTGCGTTGTGGCGGAGGGTATAGAGACCCAGGAGCAGGAAGCGCTGTTAACCCAGATGGGCTGCGGTGTGCTGCAAGGCTTCCTGTATGCGAAACCGCTGCCAGCACATAAAATCTATGAATTGATACAAACTGAAAACGCCACAAAAGTAAAACCAACGGTACAACCCTTGTCTCACCGACAATCAATAACATTGTGAGATTGCATAATTAAAAAAATTCGCCAATAAACCGGCAACACAGCATATGAAGATAACGGGATTATCGATGAGCATAAACGAGCTGCATTCACTGGATTTATTAACCATTCCGGTCTGGATCGTTTCGCCACATACCGAAGAACTGGTGTTCGCCAATACCGTTGCACGGGAACTGATGCAGGCCCCGTGTTTCCCCCCTCTCAGAAAAGGCACATTCTCCACGCACGCACAAAATGATTTACCTATGTATCTCAGTGATTTGCGCAATCATCATGACATTGTGGAGATCCTCACGGTTTACCGCGAAAGCGAGGAAATCGCGCTGGCCTGTCGTTTGTCCATCAGGACGCTTCAGGATATAGGTGATGTTATCCTCTATGAAGGCATTGAAACACCGACAGCGCAAGGTCTGAAAGCCAGCCGCTCTGCCACCTATCAGCGGAAAAAACAAGGATTCTATGCCCGTTTTTTCCAGACTAACTCAGCACCAATGTTGCTTATCGATCCGTCACGCGACGGATTGATTGTGGATGCAAACCTCAGTGCCCTGAATTTCTATGGCTATGATCATGACGTAATGTGTCAGAAGCATACCTGGGAAATCAATATGCTGGGGCGCCATATATTGCCGGTAATGCATAAAATTGCGCATCTGCCTGGCGGCCATAAGCCCTTACATTTTGTCCACAGACTTGCCGATGGAAGTACCCGTCACGTACAAACCTATGCCGGTCCTATCGAAATCTACGGCAATAAGCTGATGCTGTGTATTGTTCACGATATTACCGAGCAAAAACGCCTGGAACTGGAACTGGAACGCGCCGCCTTACATGACGCGTTAACCGGGTTACTCAACCGGCGGCATTTTTATCAGATAACTGAGCCAGAGCAGACACACACAACATCGTTAACGCAGGATTACAGTTTACTGCTAATCGACACCGATCGGTTTAAAAGCATTAACGACCTTTTCGGGCATTTAAAAGGCGATGATGTACTTTGCGCGCTGGCACGCACCCTGGAATCCTGTGCAAGAAAAGACGATCTGGTTTTTCGTTGGGGGGGTGAAGAGTTTGTACTGCTTTTGCCACGAACGTCTTTAGATGCAGCCCTTAATCTGGCTGAAGTCATACGCGCGACGGTAGCCAAGGTGAGCCTCCCTGGCCTTCCCCGTTTTACCGTCAGTATTGGTGTAGCACGACACGAAGCCAATGAAAGTATTGATGAGTTATTTAAGCGCGTGGACGACGCATTGTATAAAGCCAAAAATGAAGGCAGAAACAGAGTGCTGGCTGCCTGATGACTGCCGTGGTTAGCGGCTACGTTTAGCGTGGCGTTCCCAGTTATCCTGTTTTGCCTGCGCCGTTTTACGTAACGCCACATAACATGCCCCGCTGCCGCCATGATGCGGCAGTGCGGTGCAGAAAGCCTGCACATCATCAAACTCCGTTAACCAACGCGCGACGTAGCTACGAACGACATTGGCATGGGAATTATCATCACGCCCCTTGCCGTGAATCACCAGGACATTGCGCAGCCCATCCTGCTGCGCCTGTAAAATAAAGCTAAATAGCATCTGGCGGCAGGTTTCAACGGGCTGCCGCACAAGATTAAGGCTTGCTTGTTGCGGATATTTCCCGGTTCGCAGCTTGTCAGCCACGCCATGCTGTACCCCTTCGCGACGAAACGCCAGTGGAACGCTCAGCGGGACGATATCCAGAAAACCTGTCGAGAGAAAGTTATCCAGCTGCAGCGTATCAATACGTGCCGGAGCGCGAAGATTACGTGTTGGCTGCCAGTGAACATCAGCGCATCCTTTCAGTGGTTGAACATCCCCCATGGCGTCAAGAAACAGCGATGCATCATCAAGGTTCATGTTTCATCCTCCAGCGATTATGCGACGGTCATTATCATAACCGCGCACTATTATACCGACAACGGTTTACGGTTATTTCCAATAACGCACCATTCGACATTCCCTTACCCCCACAAGTTAAGATCCGTTTTTGGGGGTATAGATGCGACTATCACTGACATGATAATGTGTAACCCCGCCTGTAATGAGAGAAACGGATGCTGAACTTACTTGAAGACATCATTGCAACGCCCCTTGGCCCGTTGTGGGTAATTTGTGATGAGCAATTTCGCCTGCGTGCGGTTGAATGGGATCAACATCGCGATCGTATGGAGCAATTGCTGGATATTCATTATCGTTCTGAGGGTTATCAGCGTATTGCTGCCAAAAACCCCGGAGGGCTAAGCGATAAGCTGGCAGAGTATTTTGCGGGAAATCTCAGCATTATAGACACGCTTGAAACCGCAACAGCGGGAACCCCTTTCCAACGCGAGGTCTGGAAAGCGTTGCGCACTATACCCTGCGGGCAGGTCATGCATTATGGACAACTGGCTGAACAACTGGGGCGCCCCGGTGCCGCCAGAGCCGTTGGCGCAGCTAATGGTTCCAATCCTGTCAGCATCGTCGTCCCGTGCCACCGCGTGATTGGACGGAATGGCACAATGACTGGATATGCGGGTGGCGTGCAGCGAAAAGAGTGGTTATTGCGCCATGAAGGCTATCTGTTACTCTAGAATCCAGGCAATTAATGCCTTATTCATCACACTTCCACACAATACACCCACAAATAAAGTACGGTTAATCAGATAGATACAAACATTCAACTCGCTTATGCCTGAATTATTCTCTATTGGGAGTAGCTCAGGCTTACGTGCTCACCAAAAAGATGTTAAAATTGACAAATATCAATTACGGCTTGAGCAGACCTATGATCCCGGAAAAGCGAATTATACGGCGCATTCAGTCTGGCGGTTGTGCTATCCATTGCCAGGATTGCAGCATCAGCCAGCTTTGCATCCCGTTCACACTTAACGAGCATGAGCTTGACCAGCTCGATAACATCATCGAGCGCAAAAAGCCTATCCAAAAGGGGCAGACGCTCTTTAAAGCAGGTGACGAGCTTAAGTCACTCTATGCTATCCGTTCCGGAACGATAAAAAGCTATACCATTACCGAACAAGGCGATGAGCAAATCACCGGTTTCCACTTAGCGGGCGATCTGGTTGGTTTTGACGCAATTGGCAGCGGTCATCACCCAAGCTTTGCCCAGGCGCTGGAAACGTCAATGGTATGCGAAATTCCTTTCGAAACCCTGGATGACCTGTCCGGTAAAATGCCGAACCTGCGTCAGCAGATGATGCGTCTGATGAGTGGCGAAATCAAAGGCGACCAGGACATGATCCTGCTGTTGTCGAAGAAGAATGCTGAAGAGCGCCTGGCGGCCTTTATCTACAATCTGTCCCGCCGTTTTGCCCAGCGAGGTTTCTCTCCGCGCGAATTCCGTCTGACGATGACCCGTGGCGATATCGGGAATTACCTCGGCCTGACGGTTGAAACCATCAGCCGCCTGCTGGGTCGCTTCCAGAAAAGCGGTATGCTGGCGGTGAAAGGTAAATATATCACGATTGAGAATAGCGATGCGCTGGCCGTCCTGGCTGGACACACGCGTAACGTTGCGTAACCTTCTCAGCTAACCTTCTGTCAAATCTCTAAATTTTCCGATTTAACGATCTGGCAGGAGGTTCCGCTTTCCTCCTCTTCCAGCAAAGTCACATGCCCACCGGCCTATTTTCCTGAGCGCATAAACGTCTCGCTTTTTACTCTGGCTTCCTGGCAAGATAAATAGCGGTAACGAAATTGCGCTTAACCGTGCCACCGAAATCGTTATTGATGATTCTCTCTATCTCACAGAGAAATGTTGCGCGCTCCGTTTCATTCAGGCGAGCCACCGGGGAGAATGTCGATACGAGTTGGATTGTTCGTCTGACATCCATTTGAGACGCCCATCTGATCTCCTCGCTGAGGATCTCGGTAAATCCGGATTTTTTCAGATCGTTAATCCTTTCGTCTTTTTGTAATGGATAGGGGTGACGGTAGCCAGCCTTATGCGAAGGGCTGGTGCTCAGGGGGGCAAATAAGTGATTAGTTTTCTGCATAAAAGCGTCCATGTTGGATGGATCACCAAAAACAGTCCACCACATAGCAAACCATCCTCCAGACCGTAAAAGTTGGAAAACCTTTTCGAGTCCCTTTGCAGGATCAACCCAGTGAAAAGACGTTGCGGCAATACCTAAATCAAAGTAACTCGTTGGCAATTTAGCATCTTCAAAGGTGGAATGGACTAGCGTAAATGAATTCTGCGGATAACCTTCCAGCCGTTTGTTTAACTTCATCGCCAAATTCGGGTCGGGTTCAATTGCAGTAACCTGATAGCCCATATGCAGCAGTTTTTCCGTTGCCTGCGCCGTTCCTGGCCCAATCTCAAAAGCCTGAAAATGGTTTTCAGAACCGCAATGTTTTTTCAATAAATCATATACCCGTTCAGGATAATCAGGCCTGCCCTCCTGGTAGATCTCAGTGTTCCGGCCAAACAAGGCGCGCCCTTCTTCAAGGGGAATAGGATTTTTCATTTTTGTTTCTTATAAATATCTAACCATTCCAGTCTTCATTATTCACAGCCTGTTGCTAAATCAGGGATAACCCTACTCTTCACCTGTGTAAATAACGGCTACCAGGAGAAACAAATGATGTGCTGAAAGCAATGTTGCTCCCGGCGGGAGTCATATCCTGAGAAAAAGCGATTTACATTGAGTTGGATGTGGGCTGAAACCACAGATTCCCTCCATTTATTGATCTGACAGAAGGTTCTCCCCTGTTTCAATCCACATTATTGGGTTACTCTTTTAAATACAAACTGCGGTGACAGTTGTAAGGAGACCCTGTATGGCTATGTATCAAAACATGCTGGTAGTCATCGATCCAAACCAGGACGATCAACCAGCATTACGGCGAGCTGTTTATTTGCATCAACGGATTGGTGGCAAAATTAAAGCCTTTTTGCCGATCTATGACTTTTCCTACGAAATGACCACCCTGCTGTCGCCGGACGAGCGTACGGCAATGCGTCAGGGGGTCATCAGCCAGCGAACAGCATGGATACGTGAACAAGCGAAATACTATATCGAAGCAGGGATCCCGCTTGATATTAAAGTGGTCTGGCACAACCGTCCCTTCGAAGCCATCATCCAGGAAGTGATCAGCGCTAAGCATGATCTGGTGCTCAAAATGGCACACCAACACGACCGCCTTGAAGCCGTAATTTTCACACCAACCGACTGGCATTTATTGCGTAAATGTCCAAGCCCGGTGTGGATGGTCAAAGATCAGCCGTGGCCGGAAGGTGGTAAAGCGCTGGTGGCGGTGAATCTCGCCAGTGAAGAGGCATATCACAATGCACTCAACGAAAAACTGGTCAAAGAGACGTTGCAGCTTGCAGAACAGGTTAACCATACCGAAGTACACCTGGTGGGTGCCTATCCTGTAACGCCTATCAACATTGCGATTGAGCTACCTGAATTTGATCCCAGCGTGTACAACGACGCCATCCGTGGACAACATCTGCTGGCCATGAAGGCGTTACGCCAAAAATTCAGTATTGATGAAAAAGTTACACACGTTGAAAAAGGATTGCCTGAAGAAGTCATCCCGGATTTAGCTGAGCATTTACAGGCGGGTATCGTGGTTCTCGGCACCGTTGGGCGCACCGGTATATCAGCCGCGTTTTTGGGGAATACCGCAGAACAGGTTATCGACCATCTGCGTTGCGACCTGCTGGTTATCAAACCGGATCAGTACCAGACCCCGGTTGAACTGGACGACGACGAAGACGATTAATCCTGCAGCACAATGCCGGATGGCGATGTCATCCGGCATGACATGTATTTAGTGCTTCTCCTCGCCTCCGAGGAAATAGATACCGAGCGGAATAGCCAGCAAAATAGTAAAAACCATACTGTAGACGCAAATCATTGCGGATTGAATGGCGTACATCGAGGCTGTCCAGTCGGAAAGCGGAATGTCATACTGTTCAATGACACCACCAATCGTCGCGCGCGTCACAACCGATGCCGCAATGATAAATACCCCAAGCAGACATAACAGAAACTTCCGTCCCTTCGCTGTCTTCAGCTTAGCCATGATCATAGTACCGTCCTTTTGCAGATGAAAACCGTGTTACTTTGCAGCAACAATACCATGACATAAACTCACTGTCTGCTACATACACCACACTCAGACTTGACATGCGCACTATTCGCCTGAAAATAACGCTGATTGTATTATTTCTCTCTCCTTTTGATTAATGATCTGACAGCCTGAACTGGGTAAAATATCCGCTGATGAAGGATGTCAGATGATATTTAGCTAACACGGAGTGACCTGGGAGAATCATGATCGCTGAACTGTTTATAAATAATGCGTTTAATTTAACGGTAATTCTCAGCAGCTGTGCAGCGTTAGTCCTGATGAGCGTCTGGTTTCATCGTAGTGAAAAACACTGCAAAGGATTCATATTCCATGCGGCACAGTTTTTTGTTTATGCCATTATCATTGGTACATTTGGCACTATTGCGAATAACGTCATCGATAGTTATAAGCTGAAATTTATCTCTCCAAGCGTGGTCGACTTTATCTGTACCTCGTTGATTGCGTTGATCCTGACGATAAAACTCTTTCTGGTCATCAACCAGTTTGAAAAAACGCAGATTAACAAGGGCAGAGATATCACCAGTGCGAGGATCATGTCGCGCATCATTAAGATTACCATCGTCGTCGCCATCATTTTGCTGTACGGCGAGCATTTTGGCATGAGCTTGTCAGGGCTGTTAACGTTCGGCGGCATCGGCGGTATCGCTGTCGGTATGGCAGGCAAAGATATCCTGAGTAATTTTTTCTCTGGCATTATGCTCTACTTCGACAGACCGTTTAGCATCGGTGACTGGATCCGTTCTCCGGACCGAAATATCGAAGGTACGGTGACGGAAATTGGCTGGAGAATGACCAAAATAAACACCTTCGACCACCGTCCGTTATATGTGCCGAACTCAATTTTCTCTTCCATCAGTGTAGAAAACCCGGGGCGGATGAGTAATCGACGAATCAAAACGGTGATCGGGTTACGTTATGAAGATGCTGATAAAATTGGCGCAGTGGTCGAGTCGGTCAGAAAAATGCTGCAAAGTCATCCCGGAATAGATCAAAAGCAAACCCTGCTGGTCTATTTTAATGAGTTTGCCGATTCATCGCTGAATATCATGGTGTATTGCTTCACAAAAACCACCGTGTGGCAGGAGTGGCTTGCTGTACAACAAGATGTGTACTTGAAAATTATTACAATAGTTCAGGAAAACGGTGCTGACTTTGCGTTCCCCAGTCAGACGTTGTATATGGATAACGCCGAGGCGCAACCTTCTGCCCACTAACCAAAACCAAGACGCGGATATCCGCGTCTTTTTGCATTTATTTCAGTGACGCGATATCAATGACAAAGCGGTATTTCACATCGCTTTTCAACATCCGTTGCCACGCGGTATTAATATCCTGAATATTGATAACCTCAACATCGGCCGTAATGCCATGCTGACCGCAGAAATCCATCATCTCCTGAGTTTCCGCAATCCCTCCAATGACTGAACCTGCAACGGATCTTCTACCGAGGATCAGCGGAACCGTATTCAGGAACGGATCCAACGGCCCCAGATACCCCACCAGCACCAACGTTCCGCTAAGCGCCAGCGTTGGAATATACGGGTTCAGATCATGCACGTATGGAACGGTATCAATAATCAGGTCAAACTGATTCGCCGCGGCTTTCATCTGCTCGCTTTCGGTTGAAAGCACAACATGACTGGCTCCCAGGCGTCGGGCATCAGCTTCTTTGCCTGGCGATCGCGTGAATAACGTAACATCAGCCCCCAATGCCTTAGCAAGCTTGATCGCCATGTGTCCCAGACCACCCAACCCAACAACAGCGACTTTACTCCCCTGCCCAACCTGCCAGTGACGCAACGGCGACCATGTGGTGATACCGGCGCACAACAACGGTGCAGCACCACGTAAGTCGATTCCTTCCGGCACCTTCACGACGAACTTCTCGGTCACGACAATCTTGTCAGAATAGCCGCCGAAAGTAGGCAGGCCATCATGACGGTCCGTATCGTTATACGTAAGGGTGTTCCCCTCTTCGCAATATTGCTCAAGACCCTGTTCGCAGGCGCTACAGTGCTGGCATGAATCAACCATACACCCCACGCCGGCCAGATCGCCGACCGCGAATTTTGTTACCGATTTCCCAACATGCACTACACGGCCTATTATTTCGTGGCCGGGAACCATCGGATACGTAGCGCCGCCCCAGTCATTGTAGGCACTGTGGATGTCGGAGTGACACACCCCACTGAATAATATTTCAATGACGACATCATCTTCACGCGGATCCCGACGAACAAAACTGTGCGGGACCAGATCTTCTTTTACCGCCAACGCGGCATAACCCTTCACGTTCATGACCATTTAGATCTCCTCAGGGATAACGTGCATCTCAACCAGCATAGCTCAGGGCAACAGGTTGTACTCGGCGTCAGCGACCGGCTCCAGCCATTCATTCGATGCGCCTGCTGCCGGGATTTCCACCGCAATATGGGCAAACCAGCTATCACGCGCAGCACCGTGCCAGTGTTTCATTCCCGCCGGAATATGAACCACATCACCCGTTTTCAGCTCACGCGCCGGTTGATTCCACGCCTGGTACCAGCCTCTGCCGCCAGTCACCAGCAGAATTTGACCGCCCTGATGATGAATATGCCAAAAATTACGGCAGCCAGGTTCAAATGCCACGTTACCAATCACCACACCTTCCATTGAAAGCATGGTCAGATAGCTGGTTCCAGTGAAATATTTTGCATAGGCTTCATTTTTCTCTCCCCGGGGAAAGACGCTGTTGCCATCAAATTGTTCGTTCATTATGACTCCCGTAGGGGTTTTAGCTGACTGTGTTCCTGAAATACATTCATCAAGAACTGCACGGGCATTTTCCGCAATCTCAGCACCACAGTGCTGCTTAAGAAGCGCAGTAAACGCGATAAGTTGCTCAGGGCGAAGCCCAACATTCAGGCTGATCGCAAAGTGACTTTTCAGTTGGCCGTTCACGCCGCCCAGTACGGCTAACGCAGAGACGGTTGCCAGTTCCCGGGTCGGCCAGTCCAGCACATCGCGCTGAAAAATATCGCCAAACAGATGTGCTTTAAGCCAGGTATCAATGGCAGGGGCAAAATCAAACAGCGGGCCGCTAACCGGCTGTCCAACCAGTTGGGTTTGCGTTTGGCTTCCCGCCAGCAGGCTGTTCCAGTCAGCAGGTTGCGGCGAAGCGGATTTCCCTTCTGGGTCCACAATCCCTTTTTCTTTGCGGTCTTTCACTACCGACATCAGGCACGACAGGCCATTCAGACTGCGGGGAAAACCACAGTATGCGTAAAGCTGCTGTAAAATCTCTTTCACTTCATTCAGGGTTAGCCCTGCATCTAACCCTGCATTAAGCGCTGCCTCCAGCTTATCTGGCTGTCCTGTGGCAGTGAATGCTGCAATGGGGACGACTGCCAGCTGTCTGGCATTCAAATGATTTGACATGTTCGATTCTCCGGGCAGGCGACAGTCTCTGCCGCCGAATGCTGAAAACAACAAAATTATAGAGGCACAGCGTATCGACGATTAGAGGGTTAAATCAGGACAAACTTATGAAGACAAGTCATGAATAGCGCTGCGACAGGTGCTACTCGCCAGCAGGGAAATCCGTTGATGCCGCAAGCACATGCTGGGTCTCAAAGTCAGCGACACGTTGACGCAGCACCGAGAGCGTACTTTGCAGCGCCTGCGAACCGAGTACCATACGCAATGGCGCAGGAACGAGGTCAGCACTGGCAATAATTTGCGCTGCCATACGCGCCGGATCGCCAGGCGCAAGCCCATTCACAGGATCAATCATTTTCAGAAAACTGTGCGCGGGTGTCGCGTCATATTCCGGCATCAGTGTGGCGACCTGGGCGCTACCATAACGGAATTCAGTCCGTGCACCGCCGGGTTCAACAATCGTCATTCCGATATCAAACGCAGCAACTTCCTGGGCAACCGACTCGACAAATCCTTCAATACCCCATTTAGTCGCGTGATACAGGGAGTTTCCGGCAAATGCGACCTGTCCGCCATAAGAGGAGATCTGGATGATACGTCCACCGCCTTGTTTTCGCATATGTGGCAATGCGCAGCGGATTAACTGAATGGACCCCAACAAATTTGTCTCCAGCATCTGGCGGACTTGCTCGTCACTCAACTCTTCCGCAGCACCAAACAAGCCGTACCCCGCATTACTGATGACCACATCAACTCGCCCATAGCGCTGCCAGGCACTATCCACTGTGTGACGCAGTGCAGCGCTATCCGTCACATCCACTTGCGGTGCATCAAATGTCACGGGCCAACGACTCAGGATATCGCTAACTTTAGCGCGATCGCGTACGGTCCCCACCACGCGTTCACCGCGTTCAAGAAGTTGCTGCGCCATTTCGCGACCAAACCCACTGCTGACACCGGTGATTAGCCATGTACGTTGCACCATACTCCCTCCTGTTCATTGTTTTAAGTGTTACGCATCCGGGGTATTACGTCACCCGAATCTCAATGAGCATGATTATTACGTCATAATTATCACTCGTATATGAATCGTTTATGCTTTCAGAATTCCATATATTGATATAATGAAGAAATAATCTTCCCATAAAAGCGCACCCGATATGCTGGATAAACTCGACGCATTAAAGATATTTTGTACGGCAGCTGAAACGCTGAAGTTCAGAGAGGCTGCCGCAACACTCGGTCTGGCCCCCCAACAAATCACCCGAGGTATTGCTGAACTGGAACAAAGCCTTGGCGAAATGTTGTTTCTGCGCAATACACGGCAGATGAAGCTGACGCCGTTTGGTCAGCAGTTCTGGCCAAAAGCAGAGCGTCTGCTGGCTGAAAGCGAAGCCCTATTCTCAGAAGGTAAACGTCACAACCCGCAGGAAATAGCAGGCAAAGTACGCATTACCCTACCCCCGCTATTCGAAAACCGTGAGATTATTCGCCAGTTGCTGCACGGCCTTGCCGGTTATCCGGAAATCAGCATCGAGTGGCACAATACCGGCAGACATCTGAATATTATTGACGAGCAGATCGACATGGGTATTCGTATTGGCACCGTCCCGGATAACCGTTATATCGTTAAAACAATCTGCCCGGTAGGTGTCAATATCGTTGCGTCTCCCCAATTAGTTGAAAAAATGGGCAAGCCAAAAAACCGCCAGGATTTGCAACATAACTACCCGCTCAGTGCCCTGACCAACAGTAATTCAGGGCGCGTCTGGCCATGGCAGTTTGCCGATGGCAACAGTTTCTTTCCGGCAAACCCGGTGTTTATCGCTTCCGATATTGAGAGCGAACTGGCCGCCGCCCTGGCGGGAAGAACGGTTGGGCAACTGGCAGATATCTCTGTTCGGCCTTATTTGCAAAACGGTGAACTGGTAAACCTGCTGCCAGAACTTAACTATCAGCCCTGGCAACTCTATATTTTTCGGCCACATCTCCCGCTGCTACCGGCCAGAGTAAGGCTGGTATTTGAACTTCTAACACAGATCCTGCGCGGGCAATTTTGTCATCCGGCCTGATTTACGTATTACGCTACAATCTCGATTAAATTACCGTCGGGGTCCTGAATGACGACCTCGTAATACCCGTCACCGGTGGTTCGTGGCCCGGAGACCAGGATGCCCTGTTCTTTTGCGCGTATTGCCAGAGCATCAACATGCTCCGCGCCACCAACAGAGAGAGCAAGATGCACCCACCCTGAAGTGTTATTGTCAGGTACCGGGTGGGTCAGTCCCGGTTTTGTCATTAGCTCAATCGCAATGTCCTCACCCATCCTGACGAAATAAGATTCAAACCCAGGATTGGTTTTGCTGCAGTATTTTTCGTTTATCACACCATCAAAAAATGACACCCAGAACCGGGCTTGTCGCTCAAGATCCCGGGTCCATAAAGCCATATGTGCAATTTTCATCGCGATCCTCTTATCGTTTTATTCTGAACGGTACGCCCCCGCTAAGGGATATTGACATCCTGCAATATAATGCACGATCATGCACGTTATTGCTCGATGTTTATTTTTATGGAGTTATCATGCTCGATTACGCTGCATTCCCGGATCAACGCCAGGCGCTTATCTATCAGATCCTGCAGGAAAACGGCAGAGTGATCTGTACTGAACTGGCCACCCGTTTGGGAGTGTCAGAGCATACGATCCGCCGTGATTTACATGAGTTGTGTAAAGAAGGTGTTTGCAAGAAAGTCTACGGCGGGGCTGTAATTTCACTACCAGAGTCAGCTGACATCGCAGTACGCAAGAATATTAATACAGCGAAAAAGAGCAGCATCGCGCAAAGATGCGCCCGGCTAGTGAAGTCCGGTAGCTGTATTTTTATCGACACAGGAACGACCAATCTGGCAATGGCTGAAGCCCTTCCCGCTGAGTTGGCATTAACCGTCGTGACAAATTCACCTGATATTGCCGCCGTACTGCTGAAAAAACCGCTATTCGAGGTCATCATGTTAGGTGGGCCAGTGCAGCGATCGTCCGGAGGGTGCGTAGGTCCGACAGCCATTGCCCAGGTACAGGATATTTTATTTGATCAAGGTTTTATTGGTGGTTGTGCGATGGCACCGGAGTCCGGATTAACCGGGTTTGATTACGCCGATTGTGAGTTTAAAAAAGCGGTAATTAAGCAGTGTAACGAAACTATCGTCGCACTGACGGCAGATAAGATCCCTGCCGTCGCACGTTATGTTGTCACCGCCAGCGGTAACATTGATGTCATTGTCGTGGAGGAAAACATCAGCAAACAGTACGGCACCGCTTTTCAGGCGCATGACATCCGCATTTACACCGTATAACAGTGGCGCAGTCTTTTTACGTACAGATTCAACGGAATATCACGGTGCTAAAAGTGGCGCCAGCCGTCAATGGGGTAATGGCTGACAGATAATCCAGGCGAATTCTATGATGGTGTTCTTGGCACTCCACAAGCAAGAATTCCTCTTTGTCTGCTGTAGTACACGTCGTCACGGCCCTGCCATCAAAGTGTTCCCCAGTGGTCAGTTCAATGCGCAGCAAATAGTGATAAAGACAGGCAATCTCCAGATAGTCATGCAGATCGCAATCTACAGGATGGTACTTTTCTGTAGCACACATAAATGCCCCCTTCCCCATGTCCACGCTGGTTCGGGAAATTGCTCTCGCAACTTCCCGAACATGCGACGCTATTTCAACGCTTCAATCGGTGCGCCAAAGTTGATATGCAGCACATTGCCGTCGATCACCAGTGCAGGAACAGACTTCACTCCGATTCGCTCCGCCTCTGCAACTCGATCAGGTTGTTCTCCCAAATGAATAACGTCGATTTCCACATCGGGGGACAGATGCTGCAGCAGTGTTTCTTCTGCGGAAACGCAAACCGGGCAACCAGCATGATAAAAACGGGCTTTGGTCATGATACCTCTCCTTTAAATTATAGTATCGATTCGATACTATAATTTATGCTACGCCAGTTTTATGCTTTGTCAATATAGTTTTTAGTCGATACTATATGTCGAGGAGGATTTTGTTATGCATGACATGTCGCTTTTTGACGTACTGGATCGGCTGTCTGGTCTGACGCGGATGTGGTTTCGCCAACATCCTTTACTCGCGGATCTTCAGCCAGTACAACTCAGTGCGTTGATGTATCTCGCACGCTGTAACCGCTACTCCAATACACCTCTCGCCGTGACGGACTACCTCGGCCTCACCAAAGGAACGGTGTCACAATCGCTAAAGTTGTTGGAATCAAAAGGACTGGTGGTACGCACACAGGATGCCAGGGATAAGCGTAGCGTTCATCTGCAGCTCACCGAGTTGGCCAAAAATCTGCTGGATGCCCTGCTTCCCCCCTCATTTTTGGTGACGGGTGAATCTGCGATGGGTGAACGCGCGGGTTTACTCAAGGAGCTACTTTTCGAACTGCTGAGAGGCATTCAGCGCACCAGTAATGTGCCGGGATTTGGTCTGTGCCAGAGCTGCCGGTTTCACCAAAAAGTAAACGGTCGAGGTTTTTGTAATTTAACGAAAGAACCGTTGAGTGAGGATGATTCGACGTTAATTTGTCGGGAGCATCAGCCCCCGGACGTATGATCTTCTCTGGTTTAGTGTCTTCAAGGTGGTCGGATTGCCGCTTTCCAGGATAACCACTCGCTCCAGGCATTTGACGCGTCGATATCACGGTAGCCGCGCTCCCACGCCATATCGTCAACATTTTCTGCGGATTACGTATGTTGCAGGTGGTTCAGATCCCGTAGCATCCGCTTGAGACATTTGACTTTATTTTTATCGCGTATTGCCGCTGAAAACTTACTGAGCTGAAAAAACGTTTTGTCACCAAAACCATCAATGACTTTGAAACAATACTCCTGGCGCGCGGCATCCCAGGCGTAGACGATGTTTTTACAATGCAGGGAGTTAATAATGACACCGGTACTGACAAACCACGCTAAAAAAACATTCAACTTCTGCAATTTGCTGGCATCAAGTTCTTTGTTCAAGGCAAGCTGATAAAGAGTTTGAGCGATATGGCCATGCTCATCACACTCCTTCACCGTGAGTTGCCCTATTCCTTTGTTTGTTTCAACCAGCCCTTCAATTTTTTGCATATAAAATGCGTCGGTGTGGTGACTCAACTTGCATTCTTTGATGTCCCGGAAGACCTCACGTAGCTTGCTTTTATATTTCGCAATGCCTGGAATCACGATTTTAACCAGCAGTTTACTATCCTGTGGATGCTGGAAGACGTAGCGATCGTTACCTCGTGCCAGTAAGTCTTCATCCTTCAATATAAGTAATTGCTTCATAATGTTTTTTATTTTTACCCTACGTGAAATGGAGTTGCCTCAACGAAGAGTTGTCTCAGCCAAAAATATTGTGTATCTATCTATTTCAATGGTTGTTAAACAAATAGCGTATTCACCCAATAAACAACTTTTGTAGTGACGTACTGAAGCAAAGCAACGGTGGATGTGCAGCAGGCCAGGAGATACTGTTGGAGTAATCCACGCCAGCTTTGTTTTTTGATGTTGTTAACGAAGGTAAACAGCGGTAGGTATTCAACTAAGCCCCACTCACCGTGACCTATGGTGCTGTCACCAGAGGCCACTCGCGAATAGATGAGGCCGGATGTTGGAGGGAAAGAAGCCTGGGACATTGCAGACAATGGTTGCGTGCCAGCCGCAAATTACTATGACAGGACGCAACATGTACAGGCAAGAGTGTAAAAATTAGGAAGCCAAACTAAATTGCGTCAGATAACCAGATGAAACACTGCTCAAGAAATATAGATGACTCACTATGGTGTTTATGCTCACCCTGTAGGTAATTTTTATACATCGTTGAAACATTAACACCGTAGATAATCGCTACCTGCGCGATCTCCGAAAACGACACCCGGCAGTTAAAATTGGAGTTCCTGCACGACCTCTTTTCCCTTCAAATATAACATCAGATTATGAATACTAATATCCCCGGGCATTCTTTGTCGGGTTTCGACAATATTTTGTTTATCCACAATGTACAAGAGAAGTGCCTCGGCATTTTCAGTTACGCTCTTTTTTACACCACTCTTCTAATTATCCATCCTTATTTCGATAAGCACTAACAGTGTCTTTTATTGAAAGATGCCATCTCATCAAATTTAAATGACAGTGTAAATCAAAGTCTGCAGTATGAATAATCCATTAGATATGTTCTTATTATTATTTCTAATGAGGTTAATACTGGTTATCTGGAGATGCTGGCGCTGAAGTCAGCGCCAGTTCTGGGTTTAACGAGGTTAACGAAGGTTAACAGGAGAACGTACGCAACTAGTGTTTAACAATATACATAGTGCGACTGTATGCCACATCCTCCGGGTTGGTAATCGGATACCCTTTCAGCCACGGTTTAATTAAACGCCCGTTGGTATACTGGTAAATCGGCGCAATAGGCGCCTGTTCCATCAGGATTTTTTCTGCTGCGTTATAATCGGCGTTGCGTGCTTTCTCTGTATTTTCCAGCGTCGCCTGAGTCAACACTTTATCGTATGCCGGATTGTTAAAACGGGAAATATTGCCCGTATGGGTCGAGGTTAATAACGACAGGAATGTGGATGGCTCGTTGTAATCTCCCACCCAGGATGCGCGGATCACATCAAAATTACCGGTATTACGGCTATCAATGTACGTTTTCCATTCCTGATTCTGTAATTTCACATCCACACCAAGATTTTTCTTCCACATGGAAGCCACAGCAATAGCAATCTTCTGATGATTTTCAGACGTGTTATACAACAGCGTCAATTTCAGTGGTTTCTGCGGACCATAACCGGCCGCACGCAGCAGCGTTTTCGCCTGAGCGTTAAGCTCTTCCTGACTCATTTGTTCAAACGGAGAAGGTTCCGGGATAAACCCTGCCGTCACATCCGGCGTAAAATGCCATGCGGGTTTTTCTCCAGTCCCTAATACTTTCTCCGCCATAAGACGGCGATCGATAGTCATACTAAGCGCCAGACGCACGCGTGAATCGGCAGTCGGTCCTTTTTGCGTGTTAAACGCATAGTAATAAGTACCAAGCTGCGGTGGCGTATAAATCTGCCCAGGAATATCCTTCAATAGCTTCTGATACATGTTTTTCGGGAAGGACTCAGTGATATCAATATCGCCGGCAAGATAGCGTTTGGTCGCAGCAGACTCCTGGTTAATCGGCAGGAAAGTCACTTTTTGCAGCACTGTTTTGGCGTTGTCCCAATAATGTGTGTTCGGCACAACTTCCAGTTTCTCATTAACCACACGGTCTTTCAGCACATAGGCACCATTACCGATAAGGTTGCCTGGTTTCGTCCACTCTTTACCGCTTTCGACATTGGCTTTTTGGACGGGATAAAACGCAAAGCTCGCTGTCAGGTTGGCAAACCAGGGTAGTGGTTTGTCCAACTGCACTTTGAAGGTATGCGCATCCACCGCGCTGACACCCAACTTATCGGGCGTGGCTTTGCCATCGATGATCGCCTGGGCATTGTTGATCCCCGCAAGCGCGGCAAACCAGGCAAACGGCGATAGTGTTTTCGGGTCCACCAGACGCTGCCAACTGTAGACAAAATCCTGTGCTGTTACTGGCGTACCATCGGCCCATTGTGCATTATCGCGCAACGTAAACGTCCAGATGCGGTTATCATTACTCTTCCACTGTGTGGCAACACCGGGAATAATCTCACCCTTGTCATTCTGGTTGACCAAGCCTTCAAATAAATCGCGAATAACCTGAATTTCTGGAAGCCCAACGGCTTTTGCCGGATCGAGTGACGCTGGCTCATCTTTTATATGACGCACCAATTCTTGCTTTTCTGCCAGTACCGTCCCGCTGGGAACATCCGCAGCATAGGATAAAGAAATGCTGCTAACCAACAGCGCACAACAGGTTACTGAAACAGAATGCCTCATAAAATACCCTCAAATCTGGCCACTAAGTGAATGAGTAATTATTTGTATCGCCAGCAGGAAATGCAATTAACTTCCGACAGGAAAGTGATATTACACCTGAAAAGATAAGTGTGTGAAAACGATTTGATTATCCATAAATTTTGCACAACACTGCGAGTAACAATACATGCATTCAGAGATGATTATGACCGTTACCCGTCCCCGTGCCGAGCGTGGCGCATTTCCGCCAGGAACTGAACATTACGGACGTTCACTATTGGGCGCACCGCTAATCTGGTTCCCGGCACCGGCAGCCGATCGTGAAAGCGGTTTGATACTGGCTGGTACTCACGGTGATGAAAACTCATCAGTCGTCACCCTGTCCTGTGCCTTACGTACGCTGAACCCTTCCCTGCGTCGTCATCATGTCGTGCTGGCCGTTAACCCTGACGGTTGCCAATTGGGTCTGCGTGCAAATGCAAACGGCGTTGATCTTAACCGTAACTTTCCGGCGGCAAATTGGAAATCCGGTGAAACGGTATATCGTTGGAACAGCAGCGCAGAAGAGCGTGATGTGGTGTTATTAACCGGCGATCATCCGGGATCAGAGCCTGAGACCCAGGCACTATGCCAACTTATTCACCACATTCATCCTGCATGGGTAGTTTCTTTCCACGATCCGCTGGCCTGTATTGAAGATCCCAGACACAGCGAATTAGGCGCGTGGCTGGCGCGGTCGTTCGAATTGCCGCTGGTAACCAGCGTCGGTTATGAAACGCCAGGTTCTTTTGGTAGCTGGTGCGCCGATCTAAACCTACATTGCATTACTGCAGAATTTCCGCCCATTTCATCGGATGAAGCGAGCGAAAAATACCTGCTGGCAATGTCTAATCTTTTGCGCTGGCATCCTTGAGATGAAGCTGTCCGGTTGTAAAATGCAAGGCAGGCTCGGCGTCTCGGGCCAGCCAGGTTGGGCCATCCAAATCGGCAAAGCTGACCTGTGGTGTAAGCGGCAATGCAGCGCCGATCGCCCTGGATGTACACAACATACAGCCGAGCATCAACGCAAATCCCTGCTCGCGAGCTTCGGCCGCCAGCGCCAGCGCCTCCGTCAGTCCGCCTGTCTTATCCAGTTTAATATTCACCATTTCATAGCGGCCATGCAGCGCTTTCAGACTGCTGCGGGTATGGCAGCTTTCATCAGCACAGACAGGCAGCGGATGCACGAAATTCTCCAGCGCGGCATCATCATTAGCCGGCAGAGGCTGCTCCAGCATCGCAACGCCTAAATCCGCCATTAACTGGCAGCGTGCAGCCAGCCCTTCAGCACGCCAGGACTCATTAGCATCGACAATGATTGTCGCCTCAGGCACAGCCGCCCGGATCGCAACCATCCTTTCGCTGATTAAGTGTGCATCCAGTTTGACTTTCAGCAATCTGGCACCGTTATCCCATAGCGCGGTCGCGCTCGCCGCCATCTGCTCCGGCGAGCCAATCACGACGGTTTGCGCGGTCGTTACTGTTGCATCCAGTTCAGTACCAACGTAGTCGGCCAGAGACTGTTGTTGCTGACGTGCATTGAGATCCCAAAGTGCACAGTCAACGGCATTACGCGCCGCCCCCGCAGGCAGTAATACCTGCAGCGCTTCACGCGTCAAACCGTGTTCCAGTTGTGGCACAACACTCATAATTTGAGCCAGTACCGACGCATCGCTTTCGCCATAGCGAGGATAAGGCGTACATTCTCCAATACCTTTTACACCATTCTCTTCCAGTTCAACCACCACCACATGCGCTTCGGTCCTGCTCCCGCGGGCAATCACAAAGGGAGTGTGTAACGGCCAGGCTTCCTCAAACACCTTAACTGATCTCATTTGTTTTCCTTAATGCAGTCCCTGAAGCGGATATCCGCAAATAGCGTTTGCCGTGTTAACTGCTGATGGCATAAACTAGCCTTGACGTTAACTATATGTAAACAGGAAGATAACCATGTCACAAACCGTTCATTTCCAGGGCAACCCGGTTGCAGTCGCCGGCTCCATTCCTCAGGCTGGAAGCAAAGCTCAGGCTTTTACCCTTGTGGCTAAAGACCTGTCTGACGTTACGCTGGGCCAGTTCGCAGGCAAGCGCAAAGTGCTGAATATTTTCCCAAGCATCGATACCGGCGTGTGCGCGGCATCAGTACGTAAGTTTAACCAACTGGCGACAGAAATCGACAACACCGTCGTACTGTGCATTTCAGCCGACCTGCCATTCGCCCACTCTCGTTTTTGCGGCGCGGAAGGTCTGAGCAACGTTATCACGCTGTCCACCCTGCGTAACGCAGAATTCCTGAAAAACTACGGTGTTGAAATTGCCGAAGGTCCGCTGAAAGGTCTGGCTGCTCGTGCCGTTGTCGTTATTGACGAAAATGACAACATCGTGTTCAGCCAACTGGTAAATGAAATTACCAACGAGCCTGACTATGATGCAGCGTTGGCCGTGCTGAAAGCCTAAGTTGCCCTGACCTCCGGATGGAGTAATGCTGTTCAGTTAACATTTCAGTTTCAGAAAGCATCAACATGTGTTGGCGGGGTAATGAACATGCTCTCTCAGAGAAAGGGTTCCGTTCACCTCATGTTCATCGCTTCTCTGTACACTGAACGCCAGTGAACATGTTAAGGGTGCTATCGCCGCCCCCTTAACAATCCCGGCTCCCGGCAGGAAAATTGTTGCTGCGCAATCCCCTCCGCTTATTCCTCCAGGCTACCGGGCCGGGCGCGATGCAACATCCCTGTCGCACGCACCCTGAACCCGCATCCCTGCGGGTTCTCCCGGCCTTACGGAAACACGTCGGCAATTTTCAGCCGGACCAGCCACGCCTGACCACCTGTATTTTTATTTGAACATGTTTGAACAGCAAAACAAATTTAACTGAAAATCAGAGAGTTGAAGCGATGTCTCTGGTCCGGCTGAAAATCGATGAGGTGTTGACGGCTGACCGGGGCTGCCCGCAGGGATGCGGGCAGAGGGGACGGCCTGCAGGGACGCAGGCTCGACCCCGACCCGACAGGCAGACGGCATAAGACGAATAGCTCGCGCAGCGACGATTTTCCCGCCGGGAGCCTGGGATGCAAGGGAGGCGGCGGTGAGCCTCCCTTGCACGTTCACGTGTATAGCGATATCAGAGAAGCGATGAACATAAGGTGAACGGAAACTAATCCAGAGTAAAACGTTCTCCAGACATGCTTAACTGACTGGCATTACTCCGGATGGAGGCATTTTTATTTACATCATTACTCTTCGCTTTTTTTCTGCTGGCTCAGACCATACTCGCGTAACTTATTGGCAATCGCGGTATGTGAAACCCCCAGGCGTTTAGCCAGTTTACGCGTGCTGGGATAATTCATATAAAGCTGCGTTAACACAGAACGTTCAAAGCGGCTGGTGATTTCATCCAGCGACCCTTCCATCACCTCTTCTCCGACGGCAACTGTTGCTGCATCATAATCCGGCAATAAGATATCCTGCGGGCGCAGTTCATAGCCTTCAAGCTGAGTTAACGCCCGATAGATAGCATTTTTAAGCTGACGCACATTACCCGGCCAGCCGTAGCGGGTTAGCACCGTGCTGAGATCGGCAGACAACTTCGGACGAGGTACACCCTGTTCGTCAGCAAAACGCGCCACAAACAGCTCGGTGAGCGGCATAATATCTTGCGGGCAATCGCGTAGCGGCGGCAGATTAAGCGTCAGGACATTCAGACGATAATAGAGGTCCTCACGGAAAAGACCTTTCTGCACCAGTTCCACCAGGTTCTTTTGCGTCGCGCAGATTACGCGAACATCAACATGAACTTCATGATCTTCGCCCACGCGACGGAACGTCCCGTCATTGAGGAAGCGCAGCAATTTCGTTTGCATGCGCGGCGACATTTCGCCAATCTCATCCAACAGCACTGAACCGCCATTCGCCTGCTCAAAGAACCCTTTTTTACCTTCCGGGGCGTGGCCAAACAGTTCGCTTTCTACCGCATCTTCAGGAATAGACGCGCAGTTCAGCGCCAGATAGGGTTTTGACGCACGTGGGCTCGCCAGGTGGCAGGCATGCGCAAAGAGATCTTTGCCCGTACCGGTATTTCCGGTGATCAGCAGCGGCGCACTCAGCGTCGCCAGCTTGCGCGCCTGTTCAACAACGTGTTTCATTTTGGCGCTGACGGCAATAATCTGGCTGAATGCGCTCAGATCCTGGGTGGTCATGTTTTGCAATTGACGGCCCATGCGGAGGGTAGAACGTAACATCACCACGGCACCGGTTAGCATCTGCTCCTGGTTTTCACCCTGCAAATGGACTGGCGTAATCTCCATCAGGAAGTTTTGCCCGTTAATCACAACATGTTCACTATGGGAATCCTGCGGATTACTTTCCAGCCAGCGCTGGAAGTTAAACCCATTGATGAGCTGTGCAGCCGTGTGGTTGCGCATCCGCTCCTGGGGGTGGGCAAAAAGCTGGCAACTTGCCGGGTTTGCCATCTCCACTTTGCTTTTCATATCCAGAGAAAGAACGGGTTCAGGCAATGCTTCAAGCAACGCGCTAAGCGCCAGATGTTCGCGTTCGGAAGGCATCCAGGGCACGGTGCGGACGTCCGTTACCCCTGCGATGCGGCGGATTTCAGCCATCAGGCTGCTGAAGTTAGTGAACTCCAGTTCCGCAAAATTAAGGTAGATTCGCCCGATGGGGTCAATCTCGATACCGCGTAAATCAATGCTTCTCAGCACCAGTAAATCGAGCAATTCGCGGGTCAGACCAAGACGGTCTTCACAAAAGACTTCCAGACGCATGGGAACCTTCACCTAAACAAGGGATCATGTGTTAGATGATAAGCCAGTATTGGGTTAGCAGGAAGGACTCTGTCAACAAATATTGACAGTACGCTGGAAAATTGGGCGCCGGGGCGTAAAGTTATACGATCGGCACCCGTATTTACTCAACTTTCACGCGGGGATTTGTTCTTTTGTAAGGTCTCTTTCACCTGACCGATCAGCTGACGGCGGAAATCCCCCAGTCGCGGTTTATCATCATCAATCCACGGTAATGGACGGCACAACTCCATCGCTTTAATCCCCAGACGCGCTGTTAATAAGCCCGCGCCAATACCCTGCGCGGCACGCGTGGATAGCCGGGCCGCTAAATCCTGCGACATCCAGTCCATCCCCACTTCCCGCACCAGCTCGCTGGCCCCGGCAAAAGCAATATTTAACAGTACCAGACGAAACAGGCGCAGGCGGCTATAATAGCCGAGTTCGATGCCATACAGCGTCGCTATACGGTTAATCAACCGCAGATTTCGCCAGGCAATAAACGCCATATCCACCAACGCTAACGGGCTGACGGCAATCATCAGCGTGGATTCCGCCGCAGAACGACTGATCTCACGTCGTGCTTGCGCATCCAGCACTGGCTGCACCAGATGGGCATACAGGCTCAGAACTTCCCGATCATTTTGCGTTTCATGGATAGAGGCATACCAGCGTTGTAGCGCAGGGTGAGACTGATCGATACCTGCCTGTTGTGCCAACTTTTCACAAAATGCGCGGCCTTTTCCGGTTCCGTGACTGTGTAACAAATCACGCGCTTCATCACGCTCGTGTGCGCGTTGACGTAAACGCCACAGCCGACGCCACTCGGTTGCCACCGACCCCACGCCTGCGCCAATAATCAGCGCACCCGCAGCACAGCCTCCCAGCGCAACCCAGTCCTGAGTCTGCCAGGCGTTCATCGTCCACTGCACGCCCTGAGCAACCACACTGATGCCAAACAGTGCCAGCCCGCCCATCACCATTTTGCGCCACAGGCTGCGTTTAGGACGTAATGCGGCATCAATAACGGCTTCAGCCTGACCTTCGTCTTCCAGCGGTTCAACCACTGTCGCCGGAGAAAAAGTCTGCGCTTCGGTATCGTTGAACATTTGCTGTGCTTTAAATGCCGTGTTTGGTTCCACTTCCAGTGGACCTGAGAAATCGATACGCGGTTTTAACGGCTCGCTCATCGCAATTTATCTCCTATTAAAAACTCCAGCGCGGCATCCAGGCGAATATGCGGTAAGGGTTTATCCACATCCATGACCTGCGGGCGAAAGGCTTCAAACTGGAAACCCTGGCGATCCCAAAAAGCCTGGCCCGGTAAACGCGCAGGGACCTCTCCCGGATAGACGGTCAACGGCTCGCCGTCGCTCAGACGATTGCCGCGCAGCGCGGGGATCTTCTCGCCCTTCACATCAATCAGCCCGCTGGTGGTTGCCTGCACCGATGCCAGTCCCAGACAGTCCATACTGATGCCTTCAAACGCGGCATTTTGCCAGGCGTCCTGAATCAATTGCTGCAACAACGACACCATATTGGCATGCTGATCGACCGTGACGTGGTCGGCCTTGGTGGCAGCGAACAGCAACTTATCGATTACCGGCGAGAACAATCGCCGGAACAACGTGCGCTGACCATAATGAAAGCTTTGCATCAGTTGTGTCAGTGCCAGACGCATATCGTTAAACGCCTGTGGTCCGCTGTTAAGCGGTTGCAGGCAATCAACCAACACAATTTGGCGGTCAAAGCGCAGAAAGTGATTCTTGTAGAACCCTTTCACGACCTTTTCACAGTAGTAATTAAACCTGTCGCGCAACATGCCCGCATTGGTGTGTTTATCTGCTTGTGCCAGTTTTGACTCACCAAAAGCATCCACATCCGGCCACGGGAAAAACTGCAGCGCAGGTGCGCCAGCCATGTCCCCCGGCAGCACAAAGCGCCCAGGTTGAATAAAATGCAATCCCTGCTGTTTGCACTGATGCAGATAATCTGTCCATGCTGCGGCGATTTCCGCCAGACGGTTTTCGTCCGCAGGTGCCAGCGGGTCAAGTCCCTCGCATAGCTGCCGCCATCTGGCCGACCATTCACCTCTCTGTCCCTGTAATAATCCGGTCATTTGCCGTGACCAGCCAAGGTAATCCTGGGCCAGCATCGGTAAATCAAGCAGCCATTCCCCCGGATAATCGACGATTTCCAGGTACAACGTAGACGTATCTTTAAAGTGACGTAGCAAAGAATCGTTGGATTTGTAGCGCAACGCCAGGCGAATTTCACTGACGCCACGCGTCGGCGTCGGCCAGGTTGGCGGAGAGCCATATAGCTGGGCCAGTCCCTCGTCATAGGTAAAGCGCGGAATACCAAAATCGCGCTGAGGAACCCGCTTTACGCCAAGCAGACGCTCTTCACGCACACAACTGAGCAACGGCAAACGAGCACCAGCATGAATATTGAGTAACTGGTTTACCATTGCGGTAATAAACGCTGTTTTACCGCTGCGGCTAAGTCCGGTGACAGCCAGGCGCAGATGCCGATCTACGCCGCGATTAACCAGCGAGTTGAGTTCATTTTTAAGTCGCTTCATCGCCATCCCGTTATGCTGAAGGAACCGAAGAAATTATAACAAACAGGGAGTAAACATAAGGTTTAATACTGAGTTATCAACTCCCTGAAAGAAATCAGGCGACATCGTTCATGTCGCCTTTAGCCAAAAGAAAGCATGCGGATTATTTATTCTCTACTTTAGGAAGATTAATCCCGCTGATACCGCCTTCGTTGGTGACCTGTGTATAGCCCATCCCGGTCAGCATATCTTTTGCCATCCCGGATTGACGACCTGAGTTGCAATACAACTTCACGGTGTCGGTCTTATCAGGGACTTCTGCCGCAATTCGAGCCTGCAAATCCTTTAAAGGGATGTTGATGGCCCCCTGAACGTGTTCCTGCTGATATTGTTCAGGAACACGAACATCAATCCAGTGCTCGGCCGCAAACACCGGCATGCCGATGACCAGCGCCAGCGCGAATACGCCTTTTTTCAACATAGTATCGTTCCGTTAAATGATGGAAAGTCACCTAACACTATATACTTGATCTTAAGGAAATATTGCGAGCGTACTATCACTGGCCATAGCGTTGGGAAATTTTCCTGGCAACCTTGCTCAATAATGGCTCCAGTACCAACACCAGCAACATTTTTAACGGACGGCGGGCTACGGATTTCACCGCCCACCCCGCAACGCCCGCAGGGCCGTAGCGAAGCGCAGTAAGAAGCACCAGCTTGCCTGCTATTTTAAAGCCCGGCTTGACCCTTTGCCCGGCACGTTGCCAGCGATTATTCATTTCAATCCTCACAATTGACGGAAACGACTGCGTAATGTGAAGGTATCCGATGTCACATAACGCTCCATTTCACGCAAACGCTTTTCACTCGCGGCCAGTTCACGATCGACGGAATCTAACAATTCTCCGCTCGATGGCTGTTGCTCGCCGGACGCGACGTTGTCTGGCATTGGGTCCAGCACAAACGTCAACACGATGTAGGCAACTACGGTGAAAAAGGCCAGACCAAAAAAGACTGACAGTACCACCAGGATCCTTACCAGCTTCACGGGGACATCAAGATAGTGCGCAATACCGGCACAGACCCCTTTAACCATGCCCTGCTGCGGGATACGCCACAGTTTTTTGTTCAGGTTAACGCCCCCCATTAGCGGTCCCTCCAGTTTGGATGTTCGGCATCAAGGATATCTTCCAGCGCCTGAATACGTTCACGCATACGCTGTGCATCATTGTTGAGTTCCACCAGACGTTGCTGATCGCTTTGCGACAGTTCACCACGGCTGGAACGGTTGCTGTAATGCAACCACAGCCAGATCGGCAAAACGAACAGCACAAAGATAGTTAACGGAATGGCCAGAAATAGCGCGCTCATGAGTACTCCTTACAGGTGATGAGCGGCGGCGCGTTCGGGCGCCGCCAGTAGTTATTATTGCTTGTCTTGCTGCATTTTGGCTTTAAGCTGCGCCAGCTGCTCGCTGATTTCATCATCTGCTTTCAGGTCAGCAAATTGCTGATCCAGAGATTTTTGCTTACCGAAGTTATGGCTTTCGGCTTCCGCTTCCATCTGATCAATGCGGCGCTCAAAAGATTCAAAGCGGGCCATTGCTTCATCCAGTTTGCCGCTATCCAACTGACGACGGACATCGCGGGAAGAACTCGCCGCCTGATGACGCAACATCAATGCCTGCTGGCGAGCCCGGGTTTCACTGAGTTTATTTTCCAGCTCACCAATCTCTTTTTTCATCCGCGCCAGCGTATCGTCAACCAGCGCCACTTCATGCTCCAGAGAAGCAATTAAATCGGTCAGTTTCTGCTTTTCAATTAATGCAGAACGCGCCAGATCTTCTTTCTCTTTACGCAGCGCCAGCTCCGCTTTTTCCTGCCACTCCGCCTGCTGCGCACTGGCCTGTTCAATCCGGCGGGACAGCTGTTTCTTTTCTGCCAGTGCACGCGCTGAGTTAGATCGAACCTCAACCAGCGTGTCTTCCATTTCCTGAATCATCAACCGCACCAGTTTCTGCGGATCTTCGGCCTTTTCCAGCAACGCATTAATATTGGCGTTCACGATGTCGGCAAAACGAGAAAAAATACCCATAATGTAATCCTCACTTACTGTTCTGATATCGGGCAATGCCCTGCTGCTTCCATAATGCACTTGTCGTGCCAACTTTTTATATTATTGATTTTAAAG
>NZ_JANEWM010000040.1:0-39212 GCF_028069825.1 Citrobacter sp. Igbk 14 | reverse complement strand
ATTTACAACTATTCCTGGTATTATATATCGCGCGGGTATCCTGCTTTAGCCGACAGATTCAGTACATTTCGACAAAAAAGAATTGCCTCGCCGCCTTAACAAAACCTAAACAATTAGCCCATTGTGTCGTTTTTACTATTTAAAAAATTTTTTCAATCTGCCATAATTCAAACAGCAGGAGATTAATATCAATAGTCATTACCATACCCTGGTCTTTCAGGATATCCTAACAGACATTATGAACTTACGTGCTGTAAGCCTTTTCCGAAAGTGCAGAGCAGGTATAATCCTCACTGTTTTCTGATTAATTGTAAGTTTTCCCTGGTGTGAAATGGATATTCCACAAACTCATTGTTCTGACGTAGAACAACCGAATAAACAAGGATGATATAATATTTATTCGGTTCTTCTTCCAGAGCAATCCTTGGCTATTTGACAATATTATAACGCCTGATGTTTTATCAAAATCGCAAGATACACAAACAGTTTGAGGCATACAACAATGAAACCAGCATCCGTTATCATTATGGACGAACACCCTATTGTCAGAATGTCGATAGAAGTACTGCTCGAAAAGAATAGTAATATTCAGGTTGTTCTGGAAACCGACGACAGTCGCACGGCAATAGACCATCTGCGGACCTATCCAGTCGATTTGGTCATTCTGGATATTGAGTTACCTGGCTCCGATGGGTTTACATTACTCAAGAGAATAAAATCTCTGCAGGAAAAAACCCGGGTATTGTTTCTATCCTCAAAGTCTGAATCGTTTTATGCCGGACGGGCGATCCGTGCCGGTGCCAATGGTTTCGTCAGTAAACGAAAGGATCTCAATGATATCTATAACGCGGTAAAAATGATTTTATCAGGATATTCATTTTTCCCTTCAGACACGCTTAATTTTATTAATAATATTAATATACGTAAAGGCATGCTGAATGACATGCCATTATCGAATCGCGAGGTTACGGTTTTACGTTATCTGGCGAACGGGTTATCTAATAAAGAAATTGCTGAGCAACTTTTATTGAGTAATAAAACAATCAGTGCTCACAAAGCTAACATCTATTCCAAGCTCGGACTACATACCATTGTTGAGCTAATCGATTATGCCAAGATGCATGAATTAATGTGATCGCACTCCCGACGAGGCGTCGTTCGGGAGTGAATTATCAGCGCATGATGTCAATTGTAGTTAATCATAAACGTAGCATCTGCTTTCGCGTTCCCCGGTTGAACACCATCTGCCAGCGCAATATAGTTGGCAAAAAAAGTCAGCATAGCATTGCCATTTTCATCAATGTTTACTGTCTGGCTGGCTTGTTCAAGCGGTAATCGCGTATGGTCACTATCGTGCAATTCAATCGCGACCTTTTGTGCCATCACGGCATCGTCCAGCGCCAACAACGTGGTACCCGCTGCTGGCGTGCCGGAAAAGGTTATCGAGGCCGACCCCGGCGGGCAACCTTCAAGTTTCAACGTAAAGGGAACTGGTTGGGTCGTATCCCCGGTGGTCTTTAATTGTTTTGTTGGCCAGGTACCTAATTCAACCAACTTATTGTTGTCACTGGCAATAACCGCACAGGTGAAGTCCACGATATTGCCGTGCAGTTCGATATTAATCTCACCCAGCGAGGTATCCGCCTGGCATAGCGAACTGGCTGACACTGCGGATATCAATACGAAAAGTGCATGACGTCTCATTGTTCTCTGCTTATTCATAATCAACTCGCAGATAGCCACGGGCGGTGAAAGGCCCTTCTGCTGGTTTATTGCCCGTCACGCTGACTGGCCATGCTCTAATGCCAACCCGCGCGGCAGCGTTATCATCCAACTGAAAGGGAATGGTGCTGGACAGATTGTTGGGGGTCAACGGTTTACCGCTGCTGTCAGCTACGATAAAACCTAAATCCGGGTTGTCCGATATCATCATTTGCCCGGACGCTTTTTCGGCCTCGACCCGCATGGTCAGATAAGCTTGTGCGGCAACGTTAGTGCACTTTATGGCGACCGTTTTCGTTTGCGTATTGACGCCTTCGGGCCGGTTACCAGCCCCCGCCTTGCTGAACAACGAGGCACCAATATCGCCAAAATCAAACTCCACGATTTGCCCGGCATTCACCTCACAGTTTTGTGGAACTTCCACCTTGCCACTGTAGCTTATGGTGTAAACCGGCGTACTCAGCGCATCTCCCGTGCTGGTTGTGACGTAGACACTGAACATCGTCTGTCGCGGGATCGGCACCATGTTGATAAATGAGCGAATCACTTTTAATTTAAACACCAGCTTAGAATCCATCACGCCAAAAGGCTGCTGTTTGGAAACGTTTGGGTGATTCCCCATGCGGATATAATTACGTGGAGGATAAAACAACCCGGCGTAGCTGTCGGTGATACTCATGGCCCCCAACAGGTAATCATTGAGTTTCAGATACTGAAAGTTATTTTCCGTACTTTGCACGGGGAGTTCGGTCACATAACTTCGGTAGGTGTAATTCACCGTCGTCCCTGCCGGGCAGGTTGCATTCACCCCGACCCAGCCTGACTTTTCAGGCAATGTCACTACCTGGCCCGGTTGGTTATTGCTGCTGTTAAAAACATTCGACAGATCGTAATAAACGTCCGTTGGCGTTCCGTTCGAGTTATGGCAGACCTTCGCCCATGATGTATTAGCTATAAGCAGTAAAGCGCTTCCCAGTAGCAAACCGGTTTGTCGTTTCATCATATTATCCCTGTCGCGCCGACGGTCGTTGGCACGTCACGTTGGTGAGCGTTACGGCCTGTTTCAGGCTCTCCTCAGGCAAGGTGTAGTGCGCTTCGCAGCGTGCGTTTGCGCCTTCACCCCATTGGATCAGCAAGTTGCCTTTGAGCGGCAAACCACTGAGATAAATTTGTCCATCTTCACCGACCATGCTGGTGACGCCGCTCGTGGTTTCGCGTACCACCGACCCAAATGGCACCGTTTTTCCATCCCGGTTAACCGTGATAAGCGCACGCACGCCAATGCGTGTATCAAACGCCGCACGTACCAGTGCCCCCTGCGTTGGCACAACGCTGCTAACGTTATTTTCCACATCGGTGTTGTTATTCATTGAATTGGTATCCAGCGCGACGCGGTTGTAGCGATAAACGGTGGCATACGGCATGACCGCATAGCCACGCCAGTCGGTCTGCACGCCGGTCTGGTTTTCTATCCGCACCCCCTGGGCCCCAGGTGCTTTTATCAGTACGTTGGTATCGCCCAGTGGTTGGCTGAGCGTAATGCCGTCCGCATGTCCGATGACGCCACCGGAGAGTTGCCAGTTATAGTCATGCTGGTCACGGTCATAGTTGTAACCCACGCCCAGCGTGCCATAGGCCGCCTGCCAGTTCGCGTTAGCGCTCCCGCTGTACCCGTTGGCGCTGCTGTGCCCCTGATTAACGCTGTAGCTGAGATTGCGCCCATCTAACAGCGTGCCGCCAATACCGCTTTGCCAGCTGTTTTGTCCATTGCTGTTACGGTTCGCATTAAACGTGGCGTAGGTGCGATCGAGTGCGTTATCACGCGAGTAGCGCCGCCCGGTCAGCAGACTGAACGGTACGGACACATTGAAGGCCAGGATGCGGTCGGTATCGGCGATCCCGACCGATTCATTCCATGACCAGGAGAGTGAATAGCTAATCCCCTGCCAGCCGCTGGCATACCCCAGCTGGTACCAGGTATTAGTATCTGAGGTGTTCCAGTACGTTTGCTGGCTACCCGAAACATACAGTGAACCGTAATCGCCAAGGTTCTGCGAAATGTTGATCTGAAAACGGCCCTTTTTGCTGTAACTCAGATTGTGATAGCTCTTCACCTGCGGAACATCGTGACGATTCCCTTCGCTGTCATATTCATACTCGTAACCTTCCATACTGCGATACGCCACATCATCGAGGGTATAAAACCCACGCGTCGAATAGCGGTACCCCAACAGCTGGAAGTTGGTACCGAAGTTGTTCAGTGATTTTGCATACAGAAAACGCAGCGATTGCCCCTGATGCGTACTGTCATCCGCCAGTTGGCTACGGGCATGCGTTAAATCGACAGAGACGGCTCCCCAGTCACCCAGGTTACGGCCGGTGCCTAACACCAGTGCGGTGTAGCGTGACGCTAACTGCGTGCCGCCATACGCGGTGTAACCTTCTGGTAGCCCGGCGATTAACGTTCCCTGGAAAAAGAATGGCGAAGACTGCTGGCTATTACCGCTACGAAAATCCCCAGCGACAACGTCATATTTGAAACGCCCTTCACGCTGTAGCAGAGGTACCGTGGAATACGGCACCGTATAGCGCTGTTGACTGCCGTCCTTCTCATCAACCGTTACGTCCAGGTCACCACTCGACGAGGTGGGGTTGAGATCGGTTATTGAAAAAGCGCCTGGCGAAACATAGCTTTGATAAATCACGTAGCCATTCTGGCGAATAGTCAGTTTCGCTGCGGTACGCGCAATCCCACGGACGGTTGGCGCGTAGCCCTGTAAACTGTCGGGATACATGCTGTCGGACGAATAGAGACGCGCACCACGAAAACCGATGCTGTCAAAAACGTCGTTGCCAGTGTTACTGTCACCCATCACCAACTCACCCTTCAGCGGAATAATCGCGCGCTGAAGCCATGTGCCAATATTTTTCCAGCTTTGCGAATGGTAGCCGTCACCTTTCGAGTAGTTCCATGCACCGTTATTCCTCAGCCGCCATGGGCCATAGTTCAGGCCGCTTAACATACTTAAGAAATAGCTGTCGGTATCGCTGCCGCGACTGCCAGTAAAGCTGTAGTTAACCAGCGCCGCCGGAATACCCTCATCCCACTCCTCTGGCGGAATATAACCACGCGCACTGTTCAACATTGAGGCTTGCGGCAGGCTGACATTTAAGCGCAGCGTAGAAAAATCGAAGGCAATTTCACTACCAGGAATCGCCTCTGGCAAATTAATACAGCTATTGTTCGCATCCTGACTGAGTGCCGGAAACGCAGTGATATTGACGCCAAGGCGTTTAACCCAGTCGAGATCAAAGCACGGCATCAGCCCGCCGGATTTTTCTCCGGCTTTCCCCGCGCTGGTGGAGAAATGAATATCCTGGGTGGCCATAAACTCATCATTGCGCCAAATATCCACACGATAAACGCCTTCAGGCTGGTGATTCCCTTTTTCGAAACGAGACAAATCCGCCACGGTAGCGGTATCCGCAGATAAAAATGCCGGATTGAAATAGCTTTCACCGTGGCTAAAAGAGGGAAAGAGCGCGGCCAGCGTGGACAACGCCACCCCCGCCAGCGGTGGCGTAACCCCCGGTAACAGGCCAGGAAAATACGTTGTCTTATTCATCGTTTTCTCAACGCACGCTAACCGTTTTAGCGGTGGTTACTGCGCCATAATCGTTCACCGTCTGGAATGTAACGTTTCCCTGAACACCCGTCGGCAACAGGACCTGCGTGTCATTTTTTGGCGCAACCATGACGTTATCAATCTTCGTATTTCCGACATTGAGATTGACCAACGTGACGTAATACGCTGACGGGTTGGTGATTTTCAGGTGGTTGCCGGTACGGGAAAACTGCAGCATGCCTGGTGCATCTTCCGCGATTTGTGGCAGATTATTTGGGCGGACAAAAAGTTTGATACGCGACAAAATCGCCAGTTGCAGAACGTTTTTTCCCTCAAGACTGTTTTTATTGACCGACGGAATAGCCTTCACATTCATCCAGAACAGTGATTCACGGTCTTTGGGCAGCGGCTCGCCCGCGTAGATGATACGCAGCGTGTTTTCGCTTTTAGGTTCACTGACAAACAGTGGCGGTGTGACCACAAACGATTTATCTTTGACGCCTGCGCTGTTCTCTATCCATGAATTAATCAGGAAACGTTCTTTGGTATCACTATTACTAATGGCGAGGGACGTTTGTTTGGCCTCGGCAGGATAAATAACACGAGTTGCACCTAATGCAATTCCACCAGATGCCTGCACACTGGTGGCAGAAAATAAGGCCAGTAAAATGATAAAGCCTGATTTTAGATAATTAAACATAGCTACAAATACCTTTGGCGTGATTATCGTTAGGAAATAAATCAGGGATACACCAACGTAAACCACACATCTGAACGAAGCGTTCCCGGTGTTATATATTCCGAGACAGCCCGATAGCGCGCAGTGAAATGAAACGTCATCTCTTGCGTTAAAATCGGGGCATAATGAAGCGGCAGCGCATTCGGAATTATTTGTCGTTGTCGCTCATCAAATAACGCCAAACCAATACCCGAAGTCGCAGACGCATCACCGCTGGCAAGAAAGACCTGTGGGTCTTCGGCTGGCGTAACGCCCGCAAAGGCAATCCCCACGTGGTCATAAACATCAGCACTGCACGACGTCAGGCGCAGCGAAAACGGTACGCCGGTAGAGGCAAAGCTTCCCGTCCCGGAGAACGCGTTAGTGCGGTACTGCCCCATTTGCACCCGCAAACTCTGGCTGTCCGTGGCAACCGTACAGGCACCATTAACCAGCTGCCCGCGTAAATGAAGACGGCCACTTTCCAGTATCACTGTGTGTGCAAACGCCGGCATTACGCAGACTATTCCCGCCAACGCTACGCCTTTCCCTATCATCTGCCACATCCTTCATCATCCCCGGATAGTGCCTCATCCCATGAGGCGGTAGTCATCCCTGCGAGAATCAAACGGCTTATTCGTACTTCATGATGAAAGTCGCATCCGCATTTGCCTGACCCGGCGTAGCGCTGGTTGCAGTGGCTTTATAACGCGCGGAGAAACGCAGGGTGTTGGTACCTTCCACCAGCGCCTGAGCGGTTGAGAAGGTCGCGCCATCTGGCTTCAGTGCGGTGGACGTGTTGTCCAGGATTTCGATCCCTACACCGCCCGCCGTGGTGCTGTTATCTGAGGAGGAGATAGCCAACAGGCTGTTGTTGGTAAGATCCGTCTGGCCCGAGAAAGCAACAGCAGCAGTCGCAGCAACTTTCGGATCACAGTCGTTCAGCACGATGGAGAACGGAATTTGCGCCGTGGTGTCACCAACCGCGGTGAAGCTGGCGGTACGATATTGGCCTAATGTGACAACCTGGTCGGCTGACTGAGTGCTCACCGCACAGGCTGCATTGACCAGTTCACCTTCAAAGTGAACCGTACCGCCGCTCACGCTTACCGGATCTGCCGCCACCGCTGCGCCCGCCATTAACATCATGCTGGCAAAAACAGAAGAGGTCATTAATTTACATTTCATGGATTTCCCTTGAATTACACACATCCGGCTCCAGCGTCCTGCGGGATCCGTTTGAATCATTATCGACATTAAATGTCAGGCAAATTATCTCTGCGTCCTGTAAAGATATATATCGAGAGAGAATTAGCGAAACGTGTACCCCCACTCTCCTGAGTATTTGATTCACTAATTAATCTTCACGAATATGACAATTCGTCACAGGGATAAATTAAACATTTCAATTAATGAAAAATACCTGTAATTCCTTTTAATGACCCTGGCTTATTCTTATTGGACTCTAAGAAAATTCCGGGTGGAAATGAGGCAAAAACATCCATAACAAGACGTAACAGTCTGGTTTCTGAGATATTACCCATGAAAATACCAGGGTGATGAGTTGTTTCATTTAGGTTAAGTTTCATTAGCATGCTCATGAATCACGCGCCAACATCCAACACCTGTTGCCGCGCACACGGGCTACGCGAAACACGCCAACGCACGTAAAAACGCAAACGAAAACTGACAGCACGCCCCGCTTCTGACAAAATAGTCACATCCCCTTCGACTTAACGTAACAGACGGAATCCTCTCTCTGATGGCAGCAAAGATTATTGACGGTAAAACGATTGCGCAGCAGGTGCGCTCTGAGGTTGCTCAAAAAGTTCAGGCGCGTTTAGCGGCTGGATTACGCGCCCCAGGACTGGCTGTTGTGCTGGTAGGTAGCAACCCGGCTTCGCAGATTTACGTGGCAAGTAAACGCAAAGCCTGCGACGAAGTGGGGTTTGTCTCCCGCTCCTATGACCTGCCTGAAACCACCAGCGAGGCGGAGCTTCTTGAGCTGATCGATACGCTCAATGCAGATACCACCATCGATGGTATCCTGGTACAACTGCCGTTGCCGGCGGGTATCGACAACGTCAAAGTTCTGGAGCGCATTGCACCGGACAAAGACGTTGACGGTTTCCATCCGTATAACGTCGGTCGTTTGTGCCAACGCGCACCGCGCCTGCGCCCATGTACCCCACGCGGTATCGTGACCCTGCTTGAACGCTACAACATCGACACTTATGGCCTGAACGCCGTGGTGATTGGCGCTTCCAATATTGTCGGTCGCCCAATGAGCATGGAGTTGCTGCTGGCGGGTTGCACCACCACGGTCACCCACCGCTTCACGAAGGATCTGCGTCGCCACGTCGAGCACGCCGACTTGCTGATTGTTGCCGTTGGCAAACCTGGTTTTATTCCGGGTGAGTGGATCAAAGAAGGTGCAATTGTGATTGATGTCGGCATCAACCGTCTGGAGAATGGTAAGGTTGTTGGCGATGTGGTCTTTGAGGATGCTGCCGCACGTGCGTCGTATATTACGCCTGTGCCGGGTGGCGTTGGCCCAATGACTGTCGCCACGCTTATCGAAAACACGCTGCAGGCGTGTGTTGAATATCATGATGTAAAGGACGTTTAAGATGGCCACATTTTCACTGGGTAAACACCCTCACGTTGAACTCTGCGATTTGCTGAAGCTGGAAGGCTGGAGCGAAAGCGGCGCCCAGGCAAAAATTGCTATTGGCGAAGGGTTAGTGAAGGTCGACGGTGTTGTTGAAACGCGTAAGCGCTGCAAAATCGTTGCCGGACAGACCGTCAGCTTTGAAGGTCACAGCATTAACGTCGTCGCGTGATCTCAGGTGCCGGATGACGGTTTGTTCCTTATCCGGCCACTTCCCCCATTTTCAGATAATGACTTCATCCCCACTTCACCGTGGCCTGTTAGCATGCTGTTTTTTCACACGAAGCGATCATCATGCCAACAATCGTTACCCACGCTGCCGTTCCACTCTGTTTAGGGTTAGGTCTCGGACTTAAAGTCATCCCTGTGCGATTACTGTTTACCGGAATCGCTCTGGCGATGCTGCCAGACGCTGACGTTCTGTCATTTAAGCTTGGCGTTGCTTACGGTAACGTCTTCGGCCATCGCGGATTTACCCACTCGTTGTTGTTCGCCTTCGTCGTTCCACTGCTCTGTCTCATGGTTGGCCGACGATGGTTTAAGGCAGGGCTAATACGCTGCTGGTTATTTTTGACGGTGTCATTGCTGTCGCACAGTTTGCTGGATTCAGTGACAACCGGAGGGAAAGGCGTTGGCTGGCTGTGGCCGTGGTCCGATGAACGTTTCTTTGCGCCGTGGCAGGTGATTAAGGTCGCGCCGTTTGCGCTGTCGCGCTATGCCACGCCGTACGGGCATCAGGTTATTCTTTCGGAGCTAATGTGGGTATGGCTGCCGGGAGCCGTCATGATGGGGGTGTTGTGGTGGTATCGGAAACACTAATGTGCCGGATGCGACACCAGGTGTCTTATCCGGCCTACAAAAGCATGCCTGTAGGCCGGATAAGGCGTTAACCGTCATCCGGCAATCGAGAGATTTACTTACGGCGCCAGGTGGTACCCTGTGGACCATCTTCCAGCACGATACCCATCTCGTTCAGACGATCGCGTGCCGCATCCGCCGCCGCCCAGTCTTTCGCTTTACGGGCATCTAAACGCTGTTGAATCAGCGCTTCAATTTCAGCCACTTCTTTATCGTCTGCCTGCGCACCACTTTGCAGGAAGGTTTCTGGCTCCTGTTCCAGCAGACCCAGTACGCCGGACAGCTTACGCAGATGCGCAGCCATAGCGTTAGCTGCCGCCATATCTTCGCCCTTCAGACGGTTAACTTCACGCGCCATGTCAAACAGCACGGAGTAGGCTTCTGGCGTATTAAAGTCATCGTTCATCGCTTCAATGAAACGCGCTTCAAAGGCTTCGCCACCCGCAGGGGCAACGGACTTGTCAGTGCCGCGCAGCGCGGTATACAAGCGCTCCAGCGCTGAGCGAGCCTGCTTCAGGTTCTCTTCGCTGTAGTTCAGTTGGCTACGATAATGGCCAGACATCAGGAAGTAGCGAATGGTTTCGGCGTCATAATATTTCAACACGTCGCGAACGGTGAAGAAGTTGCCCAGTGATTTGGACATTTTCTCACGGTCAACCATCACCATCCCGGAGTGCATCCAGTAATTTACGTATTCACCATCATGTGCACAGGTAGACTGCGCGATTTCGTTTTCATGGTGCGGGAACATCAGGTCAGAGCCGCCGCCATGAATATCGAAATGGTTACCCAGTTGTTTGCAGTTCATCGCAGAACATTCAATGTGCCAGCCCGGACGGCCTGCACCCCACGGGGATGGCCAGCTCGGCTCACCCTCTTTAGACATCTTCCACAGCACGAAGTCCATCGGGTTACGCTTCACATCAACCACATCAACACGCGCACCCGCCTGCAGTTGATCCAGGTCCTGACGTGACAACTGACCGTAATTCGGGTCGGTCGGTACATCGAACATGACGTCGCCGTTATCGGCAACGTAAGCGTGGCCTTTGGCAATCAGCTGTTCGGTGATTTCAATAATCTCAGGGATATGATGCGTAGCACGCGGTTCAAGATCCGGACGCAGAATATTCAGCGCATCGAAATCGTTATGCATTTCCGCAATCATGCGATCAACCAGCGCCACAAAGCTCTCGCCATTTTCATTAGCGCGCTTAATGATTTTGTCGTCGATATCGGTAATGTTGCGCACATACTTCAGCTTGTAGCCGAGGAAGCGCAGATAACGGGCAACAACGTCGAAAGAAACAAAGGTACGCCCGTGTCCAATATGACAGAGATCGTAAACGGTGATGCCACACACGTACATGCCGACTTCCCCGGCATGAATGGGTTTGAATTCCTCTTTTTGGCGCGTCAGTGTATTAAAGATTTTTAACATCGAAGATTCCGTGTAGACGTGTGTGGATAACAAAGCCCTATAATACCTATAAATTGGCCCCGAAGCAGCACACTTTGCAAGGTGATCGAACCTTGCGGTTATGCTATAACAAGCCCCTATCATGTGACCCTGACCAGGGTCGAAGCACCACTCTATCGGAACAGGATGCAAAAATGGTTACTTTCCACACTAATCACGGCGATATCGTAATCAAAACGTTTGATGATAAAGCGCCTGAAACAGTTAAAAACTTCCTGGACTACTGCCGCGAAGGTTTTTACAACAACACCATTTTCCACCGTGTTATTAACGGTTTCATGATTCAGGGCGGCGGTTTTGAGCCGGGCATGAAGCAAAAAGCCACGAAAGAGGCTATCAAAAACGAAGCCAACAACGGTCTGAAAAACACCCGTGGAACGCTGGCAATGGCGCGTACTCAGGCTCCGCACTCCGCGACAGCTCAGTTCTTCATCAACGTTGCTGACAACGACTTCCTGAACTTCTCCGGCGAAAGCATGCAGGGCTGGGGTTACTGTGTATTCGCTGAAGTTGTTGAAGGTATGGATGTCGTTGATAAAATCAAAGGCGTTTCCACCGGTCGCAGCGGTATGCATCAGGACGTACCAAAAGAAGACGTTATCATCGAAAACGTGACCGTCAGCGAGTAATCGTGACGACACTGTTTATTGCAGATCTCCATCTCTGCACGGAAGAACCGGCGATCACCGCCGGTTTTCTGCGTTTTTTAGCCGGCGATGCACGAAAGGCCGATGCGCTGTACATTCTTGGCGATCTGTTTGAAGCCTGGATAGGCGATGACGATCCCAATCCCCTACATCGTGAAATGGCCGCAGCGATAAAAGCGCTGACGGATTCCGGTGTTCCCTGCTTTTTCATTCATGGCAATCGTGATTTTCTGATCGGCAAGCGTTTTGCCCGTGAGAGCGGCATGACCCTGTTACCTCAGGAAAAAGTGCTCAACCTGTATGGTCGCAACGTACTGATCATGCATGGCGACACATTGTGCACCGACGATGCTGGCTATCAGGCGTTTCGCGCGAAGGTTCATCAGCCCTGGCTACAAAAACTGTTTCTCTCCCTGCCGTTATTCATTCGCCAACGTATTGCCGCGAAGATGCGTGCCAACAGCAAAGCGGCCAATAGCAGCAAGTCGCTGGAGATCATGGATGTAAATCCACAGGCCGTCATTACTGAAATGGAGAAACATCAGGTCCAGTGGTTAATTCACGGTCATACCCATCGCCCGGCAGTCCACGAACTCACGGCCAATGCGCAACCCGCTTTCCGCGTGGTGTTAGGTGCCTGGCATACCGAAGGTTCGATGATTAAAGTCACACCTGACGACGTTGAACTGATCGCTTTTCCATTTTAATTCTGCAGATACCCAACTCCTCTTTACACAAAACTATTCGAGTTGCATCGAAGCGGCAAATCTGTGAGTCCCCTGGCGCTTACAAAAGTCAGTGACTGGGGTGAGCAAATGCAGCCAACAAAGAGGCAGCTTGAAGAGTGAAGTGTAAAGCAACGCAATCGTTTTCCTTGTTTTTAAAACGTGCTATTCTCTCTCGCCTCTAAAGCAGTGTGAAGCACACCCACAGGAGTTTTTAGACGCATGTCTTCCCGCAATAATCCGGCGCGTGTCGCCATCGTGATGGGGTCCAAAAGCGACTGGGCTACCATGCAGTTCGCCGCCGAAATCTTCGAAATGCTGGACGTTCCACACCATGTTGAAGTCGTCTCAGCCCACCGTACCCCTGACAAACTGTTCAGCTTCGCCGAAAGTGCTGAAGAAAACGGTTATCAGGTCATTATTGCGGGTGCTGGCGGTGCAGCGCATCTGCCGGGCATGATTGCAGCGAAAACGCTGGTCCCCGTGTTAGGCGTTCCGGTACAAAGCGCAGCGTTGAGCGGTGTAGATAGCCTCTATTCGATCGTGCAGATGCCACGCGGCATCCCTGTGGGTACGCTGGCTATTGGCAAAGCGGGTGCGGCCAATGCGGCCCTGCTGGCAGCACAAATTCTGGCAACACACGACAAAGCATTACATCAGCGTCTAAGCGACTGGCGCAAAGCACAAACCGATGAGGTACTGGAGAACCCAGACCCGCGAGGTGCGGCATGAAGCAGGTCTGCGTACTCGGTAACGGCCAGTTAGGGCGCATGCTGCGTCAGGCCGGCGAGCCGCTGGGCATTGCGGTCTGGCCAGTCGGGCTGGATGCCGAACCCACCGCCGTTCCCTTTCAGCAAAGCGTCATTACCGCTGAGATCGAGCGCTGGCCGGAAACCGCGTTAACCCGCGAACTGGCGCGTCATCCGGCGTTCGTGAATCGTGATGTCTTCCCGATTATTGCCGATCGCCTGACGCAAAAGCAGCTTTTTGACAAACTCAACCTGGCAACCGCGCCGTGGCAACTGCTGGCAGAGAAAAGCGAATGGCCTGCGGTATTCGACAAACTGGGCGAGCTGGCGATTGTTAAACGTCGCGTTGGCGGCTATGACGGTCGCGGTCAGTGGCGTTTACGCGCGAATGAAACGGAACAATTGCCGGATGATTGCTACGGCGAGTGTATCGTCGAGCAGGGCATTAACTTCTCGGGTGAAGTGTCGCTGGTAGGCGCTCGCGCACACGACGGCAGCACGGTTTTCTATCCGCTGACCCACAACCTGCATCAGGACGGCATTCTGCGTACCAGTGTGGTCTTCCCGCAGGCTAACGCCAGACAGCAGGAACAGGCCGAAGCGATGCTTTCCGCCATCATGCAGGCGCTGGGTTATGTCGGCGTGATGGCGATGGAATGTTTCATTACCCCGGAAGGTCTGCTGATTAACGAACTGGCTCCGCGCGTGCACAACAGCGGGCACTGGACGCAAAACGGTGCCAGCATCAGCCAGTTCGAGTTGCACCTGCGCGCCATTACCAACCTGCCGTTACCGACGCCGGTAGTGAACACTCCTTCGGTGATGGTAAACCTGATTGGCAGCGACCTGAACTACGACTGGCTGAAACTGCCGCTGGTCCATCTACACTGGTACGACAAAGAAGTGCGCGAAGGGCGTAAAGTCGGCCACCTGAACCTGAGCGACAGCGATACTGCACGTCTAAATGCCACGCTCGAAGCATTAATTCCCCTACTGCCGCCGGAATATGCCAGCGGAATTATCTGGGCGCAATCAAAGCTGAAATAAGCCATTAATGCCGGGGAGTTGATTTTATCCTTCCCCGGCCCCTCTTCGGGCGCGTAAAATCCCCTCCATTGCTGTTTTGTATTTTCAGGACTGAACATGAACGATGGAACGGACTATCGCGCGATCCTGCTCGCCGGTACGCCTTTAATCGATGTACGCGCCCCCGTCGAATTTCAACAGGGTGCGATGCCGGGTGCGATCAACCTCCCCCTAATGAACGATGACGAGCGCGCCGCGATCGGGACCTGCTATAAACGTCAGGGACCGGAGGCGGCGCTCGCATTGGGCCACCAACTGGTCTCGGGTGAAACCCGCCAGCAGCGAATGAACGCCTGGCTGGAAGCCTGTCGCCAGCATCCAGAGGGATACTTGTGCTGTGCCCGCGGTGGCCAGCGCTCGCATATTGTGCAGCAGTGGCTGCACGAGTCCGGCATTGACTACCCGCTAGTAAAAGGCGGTTACAAGGCACTGCGTCAGGCGACGATACAGCTGACGGAAACGCTGGTGCAAAAACCTATCGTCCTGATTGGCGGCTGTACCGGGAACGGTAAAACGCAACTGGTGCAACAGCAGCCAAATGGCGTGGATCTCGAAGGTCTGGCACATCATCGCGGCTCCTCGTTTGGACGTACCGTGGAACCGCAGCTGAGCCAGGCGAGTTTTGAAAATCTGCTGGCGGTCGAAATGCTGAAAACCGACAGCCGACAGGATTTGCGCCAGTGGGTGCTGGAAGATGAAGGCCGCATGATTGGTGCCAACCATTTGCCCGAATGTTTACGTGATCGTATGGCCCAGGCATCCATTGCGGTGGTGGAAGATCCCTTTGAGTTACGCCTGGAGCGACTGCGCGAAGAGTATTTTGTCCGTATGCACCACGATTTCACCCGCGTTTACGGGGAAACTCAGGGCTGGCAGGAGTACAGTGACTATCTGCATCACGGCCTGTTCGCCATCCGCCGTCGTCTGGGATTACAGCGTTTTGCCGAGCTAACCGCGCAGCTCGACGTTGCCCTGCGCGAACAGCAGACGACAGGCAGTACCGACGCTCATATGGGCTGGCTGGTGCCGTTACTCAACGAGTATTACGACCCGATGTATCGCTATCAACTGGAAAAGAAAGCCGCGAAAATCGTCTTTCGCGGCACATGGCAGGATGTTGCCGAATGGCTTAACGCACAGTGATCAGTGTCTGTCGCGCTTATCTGCGCGTTTTGCCAGCCAGTCGCCCAGCACCTGAACGACCTGCACCAGAATAATCAGCGCCACCACGGTGACAATCATGACCTGGGTTTCGTAGCGGTAATAACCAAAGCGAATGGCCAGGTCGCCTACCCCGCCACCACCCACGATCCCAGCCATCGCGGAGTAACCGATCAGACTCACCAGCGTTATCGTCAGCCCACGCAGTAATCCCGCGCTGGCTTCCGGTAACAGCACAGTGCAGATAATACGCATCGGGCTGGCGCCAAACGCTTCCGCGGCTTCGATAATGCCTTTATCAACCTCACGTAACGCGCTGTCCACCAGTCGGGCATAAAACGCAATCGCCGCTACAGAGAGCGGAACAGACGCCGCAATCGGTCCGATGGTGTTCCCGAGCAGAAACTGGGTTAACGGCAGCAACAGCACCAACAGGATCACAAACGGTACCGAACGGATAATGTTCACCAGCACAGAACTGAGCAGATACACGAAACGGTTCTGCCAGAATAAATGCCGGTCGGTGACAAAAATAAGAAACCCTAACGGCAGGCCGCCAACGATCGCCAGTACGGTTGAGATACTCAGCATCTGGAAGGTTTCATTAAACGCCAGCGTCAAATCCGGCAATAAATCATCCACGAATCACCTCCACCTGTGCGGTACGTTGACGAATATGTTCCACAGCGGCATCGACCGCCGAAGGGTTATGCGGCGCGGTCAGTTGCACGACCAAAATACCCAGCGCGCGCTCACCGATATATTCAATTTTGCCGTGCAGGATATTTACCGCCACGCCAAACTTTACCGCCACTTCAGACAGCACTGGCTGTTCCGCTGAGTCGCCGATAAACAAAATTTTCAGCAGTTGCCCTGGCAGATGTTGCCGCAAGCGCTCCGGGAGTGTCAGATTAAGCGTGTGCGAGACCAGTTGCTGAGTAAAAGCGTGCTGCGGGTGGGCAAAGACATCAAACACCTCACCTGACTCCACCACCTTGCCACCGGACATGACCGCCACACGATCGCAAATTGATTTGATCACATTCATTTCGTGAGTGATCAGCACGATCGTGATCCCCAGTTGTTGGTTGATCTGTTTGAGCAGAGCCAAAATGGTGGCTGATGTTTCCAGATCTAACGCGGAAGTGGGTTCATCGCAAAGCAGTACATCCGGGTGGTTAGCGATGGCGCGGGCAATGCCAACACGCTGTTTTTGACCACCACTGAGCTGTACCGGAAAACGGTTTGCTTTATCCGCTAACCCGACCAGTGCTAAGATCTCCGCCACGCGCGGGGCGATTTTGCTGCGCTCCCATCCGGCAGCCTTCAGGCTGAAGGCAACGTTTTGCGCCACCGTGCGGGTGTGCATCAAATTAAAATGCTGAAAAATCATCCCAATACGCTGACGGGCCTTACGTAAGTGCGTTCCTTCCAGCGCTGAAATTTCAACACCGTTCACCTTCACGCTTCCCTGGCTTGGGCGCGTTAAGGCGTTCAGGGTACGCAACAGCGTACTTTTCCCCGCCCCACTGGTTCCCACAATGCCAAATATCTCACCTGCGCCGATGCGCAGGCTGACCTCATCTACCGCCCGGGTTGACGGTCCTCGGCCTGCGCTGAAATCCACGCAAACCTTATCTATCTCAATCATACCGACCTCAGAAATGCGAAAAGGGCAGTCGTTGCTGCCCTGTTAAACTTTAAGCGCAGCGATTATTGGGCTGCCGTCATCCATTCCGGTTTCTGGAAGGCACTGTAGATGTTTTGCGGATCGTCTATCACCGCACGATAAGCCGGAGATTTCACCGCTTCAACAATGTCTTTGGCGAACGGTTTATCTGCATCTTCACTGCGTACCGCAATGATATTTTTCAGGTTTTCATCCAGGTGCTCTTGCTTGATCGCACTGGCGAGATCCAGTTTTGCCGCAACCGCAAAGTTACCGTTAACCAGTGCGCCGGTCACACCATCCAGCGTACGCGGCAACTGCGCAGCTTCCAGCGGTTTAAACACCAGCCCTTTCGGGTTACTGGCGATATCACGTTCAGAGGCTTTAGTGGGATCAATATTGTCTTTGATAGTGATAAGGTCGATAGATTGCAGGAAGCGCAAACCGCGAGCCAGGTTCGTCGGATCGTTAGAAAGCGTGATGACATCACCTTTCTTCAGTTCATCCAGACTTTTGATTTTATGCGAGTAAAAACCCATCCCCGCCGTTGGAACAACGATGAGCTTACTCAATTTCAACCCTTTATCGGCAGTGAATTTGTCAAAATAGAGCGAGTGCTGAAACAGGTTTGCGTCAATGCTGCCGTTGGAGAGCGCCATGTTTGGCTGAACATAGTCACTAAATTCGCGCACCACCACCTTGTAGCCCTTTTCTTTCAGCGTCGGTGCAATAGCCTGCTTTACCATATCACCATACGGACCCGGTGCGACGCCAAACACGATGGTATGCGGGTCGCTATTCGCATGAGCAAATTGTAATCCGCAGGCCAGCAACAGTGCCCCGGTCGCGACGCGTAAACTCTGACGCAATCCCATAATCTCTCCATTTTAACGTTGTGGTGTAATGTCTCACGCCGTTCTTGCGGCGTTGTTCTTGTTGGCCTGTTAACAGGCTGATTGTTAACATGACACAGATCACAACCTGCTGTCCTTGAAATTATTTCATGATGTTGCAGAGTATGTTTTTAAATGAGAGAAGGCATGAAAAAGCCGGATGTCGACACAAGTGCCTTATCCGGCTTACAAATAACGCGATCCCCCTGCACTCCCAGGCCCGATAAGCGCAAGCGTATCGGGCGGCAGGGGTTCGATTAGAAGTCGTAACGCAGACGAACCAGGTTCATATCACCCAGGTTGTCGGTGCTGGAGGTAAAGACGTGTTCATAATCAACACGGAAACCGTAGTCCAGTTGGAAGCTGATACCCAGACCGTTATCGGTACGCAGGTAGTTACGACCGTTCACGTATTCAATGCGATCGCCCATGACGTAAGGCTGAACAGATTTCAGCGCATACTGACCCACCGGGAAGGTGTAACCCGCGAAGTATTCCAGACCCCAGGCATCACCCGCAAAGTAGTCGTTTACAGACACTTTTTTGGTGGTCATGAAGTTCTGGTACCAGCCGCCGCCCATTGAGAAGGTCCAGTTGTCCGGTTTCCAGCTCAGTGCAGTACCGACGATGTTTTGATCGTAGGTTTTGCTGGTGTTGCCACGCATCTCCGCGCGGGTGTAGTTCCACGCCGTACCCCAGGTCAGGTCATCCGTAATGTGATAATCCACACCCAGTGAACCGCCGCCTTTACGTTTGTAACGCAGGCCGTTATTCGGGTTGTAGTCATCGCTGAACAGATAAGAAGCGTAGAGATCAACATCTCCCACGGTGTTTTTATACTTCAGTGATTTACGTGTACGATATGAACCGTCATAGTCGCCGTTGATCCCGTTACCTGGTGCCTGACCGATCATGTCGTAGTCCCAGATATCCGTTTTCGCGCCAACCACATCATAGTAGATGCTGTTCTGTTGACCGAAGGTCAGCGTACCCCAGGTCGCGCTCTTCAGACCGGTGTACAACATACGGCGCGTGGTATCGTTGGCGCCGTCAGCATAGTGATTATCCCAGTTGAACATCGCCGGGAAGTTAACGCCCAGCTCGTAGTAACTCACCCAACTGATGTCATCAAACAGATAGTAATCAGCAGCGAAACGGAAACGAGTACCGCCATCGAAACCATTACGTTTGTAACCATTCTTACCATCATCGCCAGCCATATTCTGGAACTGTGGACGAATACTCCCGCCAACGGTGAAGTTAAGACGACTCAGCGGATTGCCCGCCTGCGGATCTTGTTTCAGGACCGTGATTTCCGCCTGAGAGGCGAAAGTCGTTAATGCCACTGCTGCGCCAATCGATACTGCCAGCGCTGTTTTTTTTATAGTCATTATTTTTACCTTGATAGATAGCCTGCCAATTATTCAGCATACAAATATTAACTTTTATTAATACTCTCGTGTTGTCTGGTTTTTATTGATTTGTGCTGTTAAATATCAAGGGGTTATCAATTTGTGCTCTATAGACAAAAAAATACGCACCGATGGCAAAATCGGTGCGCATTCATCAAGGAAATGAATTAATTGCTGAACTGACGGAAAAGTGCTTTGCCTTTTAACAGACGCGAGCCAAGCCATCCACCGCATAGAGAGAGTAGCAACGCCCCACAGAAGGGTAAGACTACCCACAGTCGCCAGTCAGGTTCCCAAGGGAAATCAAAAACTTTGGTTTGCAGAACCGCCAGCGCCGTTTCCGCACCGATGGCCGCCACCAGGCCGGAGACCATCCCCAACATGGCGAACTCGCACCACAGCGTAGTACGCAGCAATTTCTTACCCGCTCCCAGCGTACGCCAGACCACCAGTTCCTGATGACGTTGACGCATCCCCACCTGAACCTGCGCCAGCAGCAATAACATGCCGCAAGCAGTGACCAGAACCACCATCACTTCCAGCGCACGACTCACCTGCTCAAGGACCTGACTGACCTGTTTGAGGATGGCGCCAATATCCAGCAGGCTGATGGTTGGGAATTCCCGATTAAGCTGCGTCAACATGCCGTTGCCGTTCTCCCAGCGAAAGCTGGTCAGCCAACTTTGCGGCTGCCCGTCGAGCGCACCGGAAGGGAAAATAAAGAAGAAATTCGGTCGCAGGCTTTCCCAATCCACTTTACGCAGACTGCTTACCGTGGCACTGAAATCCTGGGTATCGCCCATAAAGGTCACACGATCGCCAAGCTTCACGTTTAAGCGCTTCGCCAGCCCCTCTTCCATCGACACTTCACCCGCTTTTGGCGGCCAGCTTCCGGCGGTAATCGGGTTATGATCCGGCCGGGTATCCTGCCAGGTCAGATTCAGTTCACGATTAAGCGCCTCGTCCTGATTACCTTCGGTTGCCTTGTCATTGATCGCCGTCAGACGCGCCCGCACGATGGGATAGAACGACTCCGGAATCACCTGATGTTCAGACAGGAACGCTTTCAGCGGCACTACCTGTTCGCTGGCGATGTTAATAAGGAAGTAGTTGGGGCTTTCTGGCGGCATTTGCTGCTGCCAGCGATCGAGCAGATCGCCACGCAGTACCAACAGCAGCGCCAGCAGCATAAAGGAAAGCGAAAAGGCCGATAGCTGGCTCAGCGTCGACCACGGCTGGCGCAACAGTCGACTAACCGCTAAACGTAGCGGTAGTGACGTTAACGTCAGACCACGCAGTACGTTGAGCAGCATCCAGCCCAGCACGCCGCACAAGAGCGCCAGTACAACCGCGCCGGCCAGCACCGCCCACAGCAGCATGCTCCCCCCCATCAGCCCGGCAAGCAGCGCGACCACAACGATCAATACCACAGGCAAATAGAACTTCAGTGGCCAGACGTTGGCGACGACATCACGACGCAGTACCCGCAATGGCTGTGTCGCCAGCAACAATCGATAAGGACGTAGCCCCACTAACAGGGAAATGACCGTCATCGTGCCTAATGCCCACAGCCACGGCCAGGGGCTGGCAGGCGGCAACTCGCCGGGCAGAACCGGCTTGAGCAACACCACCAGGACACGTTCAAATAACAGGCCAAACAGCCCCCCGGTTGCACCAGACAGCACCAGCACCATCAGCCACTGCCCGATAATCAGCTTGCGCAGCTGCGCCCTGCCCGCGCCGAGTGTTTTCAGAATCGCCACCAGGTCGTAACGACTACGGCAATAATGGCTCATCGCTACGGCAACCGCGGCCACCGCCAGCAGCAGCGTTAACAGCGCCGACAGCAGCAGGAATTGTTGCGAACGCTCAAGGGATTTCCCCAGAGCCCCCTCATCCTGTTCCAGCCCATACCAGCGCTGTTCTGGCTTCAGTTGTGGCAGCAGCCACTTTTCATAGCCTTCTAATTGCTGCGGTGTCCCGCCAAATTTATAGCGCCAGGTCACCCGGCTTCCCGGCTGGACCGCCCCCGTCTTTTCAACATCCGCCATGTTCATCATCAGACGCGGCGCTATCTGGAACGGATTAAAACCAGAGTCAGGCTCCTGCACCACTTCACCCGCAATGCGCAACGTGGCATCGCCAACGTCGATGGGGTCTCCGATTTTTAAGTTGAGCAGCGCCATCAAACGCGGTGCCAGCAGCACCGAGCCTGGCTGTGGTTTCAGCCCCGACGGATGGGTCTGCAACGTGCCATACATCGGATACACATCATCCACCGCTTTGACGTTCGCCAGTTGCGGCGTATCCCGGGCAAAGGTCATCGTAGCAAAAGTCAGTTGTTCACCCACCTTCAGGCCATGCTGTCGCGCCATGTCAATCCATGCTTTCGGGACTGCTCGTGAACTTTGCAGCGACCGATCACCCGCCATAAATTCGCGACTTTGCTGGCTCAGACCTTTTTCCATCCGGTCGCTGATATTACCCAGCGCAAGGACACAGGCCACCGCAAGACTCAGTGCCAGCCAGACTATCAGTAATGAAGGCGAGCGCCATTCGCGCCAGAACCAGCGTGCTATCATGCCTCCTCCTGCAACAGCCCGTTCACCAGACGTAAACGCCGATCGCAGCGCGCCGCCAGTTGTGGGTCGTGCGTCACCAGAATCAGGGTCGTGCCGTGCTCGCGGTTCAAAGAAAACAGCAGATCGGCAATTTTGTCCCCAGTCTGCCGATCCAGATTGCCCGTAGGTTCATCGGCAAACAGGACATCAGGGCGCCCATTAAACGCCCTTGCCAGCGCCACACGCTGCTGCTCACCACCGGAAAGCTGCGCCGGAAGATGATCGAGACGTTTTCCCAACCCCAATTGTTCAAGCAGCGTTTTCGCACCATCGCGGCTTTTCCCACTGTGTTCTCCCCGCAACAGTGCAGGAAGCTCAACGTTCTCCAGTGCGTTCAGCGTTGGAATTAACATGAATGACTGGAAGACAAAGCCAACATGTCGCGCCCGTAACTGCGCCCGAGCCTCTTCGTCCATGGTATGCAGCGCCTGTCCCACCAGACTCACTTCACCGCTGGAGCCATCGTCCAGCCCGGCAAGGATCGCCAGTAGCGTAGATTTCCCCGATCCTGATTCGCCAATCAGCGCAATGGTCTCGGCGCGTTTGACAACCAGTTCAACTCCGGTAAGGATGGATAGCTCGTGATCACCCTGACCGACGGATTTCTTAAGATGATGAACTTCAACAATGTTTTCCGCTGGCATTTGCCTTTCCTGTTCCTGGTTCTGTTAACTTTCCGCGCCGCCGCAGCGGACACGTTACTTATTCTGGGTGACAGCCTGAGCGCCGGATACCGTATGTCAGCCAGTGCGGCATGGCCTGCACTGCTTAATGATAAATGGCACAGCAAAACACCGGTGGTAAATGCCAGTATTAGCGGCGATACCTCGCAGCAGGGTCTGGCCCGTCTGCCCGCATTACTGAAACAACATCAGCCGCGCTGGGTGCTGGTCGAACTGGGTGGCAATGATGGCCTGCGCGGGTTTGCACCTGCCCAAACTGAACAAACCCTGCGTACCATTTTGCAGGACGTAAAAGCGGCGAATGCCGAACCGCTGCTGATGCAAATTCGTCTGCCAGCAAACTACGGTCGCCGATATAATGAAACCTTTAGCGCGATGTATCCCAAGCTTGCCAAAGAGTTTGATATTCCTCTACTGCCCTTTTTTATGGAGGAGGTCTATCTGAAACCCCAATGGATGCAGGATGATGGTATCCATCCTAATCGTGACGCCCAGCCGTTTATTGCCGACTGGATGGCGAAACATCTCACCCCTTTTCTATCCTAAATAATTCGAGTTGTATGAAGGCGGCAAGTGAGAGAGTTCCCAGGAGCATAGATAACTATGTGACTGGGGTGAGCGAGCGTAGCCAACGCACAGACAACTTGAAGTATGACGGATATAGTAAATCACGACTCGTAAATCAACGGAGATCCTGACAGGTAAAGTTATGCAAAAATCGGTCTTAATAACAGGATGTTCCAGTGGTATTGGCCTGGAAAGTGCGCTTGAGCTTAAACGTCAGGGTTTTCGAATTCTGGCTGGCTGCCGCAAACCTGAGGATGTCGCGCGCATGAACGGCATGGGATTCACCGGCATATTGCTGGATCTCGACTCACCAGAAAGCGTGGATCGCGCCGCCGATGAGGTGATCGCCCTGACCGAAAACCGTTTGTATGGGATCTTTAACAACGCCGGATTTGGCGTTTACGGCCCACTGTCCACCATCAGCCGCGAGCAAATGGAACAGCAGTTTTCCGCCAACTTTTTTGGCGCTCATCAGCTCACTATGCGCCTGCTACCCGCCATGTTACCTCATGGCGAAGGGCGTATTGTGATGACCTCTTCAGTCATGGGATTAATTTCCACACCAGGGCGAGGCGCGTATGCCGCCAGCAAATATGCGCTGGAAGCCTGGTCCGATGCGCTACGGATGGAACTTCGCCATAGCGGAATTAAGGTCAGCCTGATTGAACCCGGCCCCATTCGCACCCGCTTTACTGAAAACGTCAACCAGACCCAGAGTGATAAGCCCGTCGAGAACCCCGGTATTGCTGCTCGGTTTACATTGGGTCCGGAGGCCGTTGTCGCCAAAGTGCGCCATGCTTTTGAGAGCGACAAACCCAAATTGCGTTATCCCGTTACGCTGGTGACCTGGGCTGTGACGTTTCTCAAACGCCTGCTCCCAGGCCGCGCAATGGACAAAATTTTACACGGCTGAGTTGAAGCCTGCTCGTCAGCCCCCATGTAGAAACAAATAGACGAATAGAGAGTGACTCCATGTCCGCACAAAATATTGTCAATATTAACGAATCAAATCTGCAGCAGACCCTTGAATTGTCGATGACCACCCCGGTCCTGTTCTATTTCTGGTCTGAACGTAGCCAACATTGTCTGCAATTAACGCCGGTACTGGAGAGCCTTGCTGCACAGTACAACGGCCAGTTTATTCTTGCCAAGCTGGACTGTGACGCCGAACAGATGATCGCGTCTCAGTTTGGTCTACGCGCAATTCCAACGGTTTACCTGTTCCAGAACGGTCAGCCGGTCGATGGCTTCCAGGGACCGCAGCCGGAAGAGGTTATCCGCGCACTGCTTGAAAAAGTATTGCCGAGTGAAGAAGAGCTGAAAGCACGCCAGGCAATTGAGTTTATTGAAGCGGGTAACCACGCCGACGCCCTGCCGCTGTTGAAAGAAGCGTGGCAAATCTCCAACCAGAGCAGCGAAATTGGTCTGCTGCTGGCGGAAACGCAAATTGCGCTGAATCGTACTGAAGATGCTGAAGCTGTACTCAAAACCATCCCATTGCAGGATCAGGATACCCGTTATCAGGGGCTGGTCGCGCAAATTGAACTGCTGAAGCAGGCGGCTGATACACCAGAAATTCAGCAGTTACAGCAACAGGTTACGAATAACCCACAGGATGCAGCACTGGCAACGCAACTGGCTATTCAATTGCACCAGGTTGGACGTAACGAAGAAGCACTGGAACTCCTGTTCAGCCATTTGAAGAAAGATCTCGCGGCGGCTGATGGTCAGGCACGTAAGACCTTCCAGGAGATCCTCGCTGCGCTAGGTACCGGTGATGCGCTGGCGTCAAAATATCGTCGTCAGCTGTACGCACTGTTGTACTAATCCGTTTCATTTTGCCCGATGGCGCTGTGCTTATCGGGCCAACAAATACCACTCTCGTAGGCCGGATAAGCGGTAACCGCTATCCGGCATCACATCACGGTTTCTTTAATGGCGTCACCACCAACTGGTGGCGTGAATTATAGAACTTCCGATAGGTTAAATAGCAGGCGATAATGGTCGACAGGCTGGCGGTAGAAAGCAGCATAAACGTCACCATAATCTGATACTTGATCGCTTTTACCGGATCGATACCGGCAAAGATCAATCCTGACATCATCCCCGGTAAACTTACTAGCCCGACAGTTTTTGCGGAATCGATCGTTGGGATCAGCGATGCGCGAATACTGTCCCGAATAAGCGGCGCGGACGCGACTTTCGGAGAAGCGCCAAGGCTTAATTTCTCCTGAATTTGCTGCTGCTCACTGCTAAAGCGCTGCCCCAGGTTGTTGTAACATAACCCGACGGCCACCATCGCATTCCCGGCGATCATGCCGGAAATCGGGATCACTTGCATCGGTGCAAACTCGATGGAGCCTGACAGCACCAAGACGGCCAGCGTGACCCCCGCCCCCGAGGTAATAGCGATAAATGAGGAGATAAAAGCCTTATCAATATATTTACTGCGTTTTTGCGCGTTATATGCGGCGTTAAAGCAGATAAACAGCACCATCACTAAGGTCAGAATGCTGTGGTTTACGCCGAAAATATATTTCAGCACGTAGCCTACGATAATAAGCTGGACAACCGCCCGGCAAACGCTCCAGAGAATATCTTTTTCCAGTGCCAGTTTTTCTTTATGGCTGATCAGCATCGCCACCACCACCAGCATCATCGCTAACGCCAGTGATTCATTGGTAATATTATGCTCATTCATTGCTTACTTCCTGCATTTCTCCGGCATGCGGCTGAAGGATAATGACATTATCCGCATGATTAATTTCATCTTTGTCGTGCGTCACCCACAGCACAGCAATATTCTTATCGCGCACATAGCGGTGAATTAGCTCATTCACATTCCGTTTGTTGGCTTCATCCAGCGCGCTGGTTATTTCATCAAGCAGCAGGATTTTCGGCAGAAACTGCAAATTACGAATTAACGAGACGCGCTGCTTTTCGCCGCCGGACAGCTCATTGATGTTTTTTTTGAGGATTGCCTCGGGTAACTCAAATCGGGCCAGATCGGCCAGAAACACATCCGAATCCGGACGTTTATCGCGGATTTGCCAGGGAAAAATGAGGTTGTCGTAGACGGTATCACCAAACAAAGCGGGCGTTTGTGCGCAATAGGAGACCTGCTGACGATATGCTTCCGGCTTGAGGGTCGTTATCTCCTTGCCCTCAAAGATAATCTCACCCGCGCTCGGGCTAATTAACGACGCGACAATTTTCAACAACGTGCTTTTACCGCAACCGGACTGGCCGGTAATCAGCTTAAATTCTCCGGCATTAAGATTAAAACTGATGTTATTAAGAATTTTCGTTGTTCCCGCCTGCCAGGCGACATTCTTTAACTGAAGCAGCATTCTGCTTTCTTCCATTACCAATCCCTTTTTTACCTCTTTCGTGCAGACAGTCTATACCCAAAATAATTCGAGTTGCATGAAGGCGGCAAGTGAGTGACAAATTCGTCAGGAACGAATTTGAACAGCCAAAGGCTGGCCTTCGGTGAGGGACATGGATGTCCCTCATTAACCTCCAGGAGCATAGCTATCTATGTGACTGGAGTGAACGACAAATCTGCCGGGAGCAGATTTGAACGCTGCTTACAGCGGCCCCGCAGGGGCGAGGCCCAAGGATGGGCCGAGTAACGTAGCTAACGCACATGCAGCTTGAAGTATGAAGGGTATATCCCTGTAATTTATTATAGGGGAGCCCACCTTGATAAATCGGGTATAATTTGATTAATCAGGCAGTAAAGGACAGCACAACAGGAGGTTTCATCGATGCTCATTTTTATTCCTATTCTTATTTTTGTCGCACTGGTCATCGTCGGTGCGGGCGTGAAAATCGTCCCGCAGGGATACCAGTGGACGGTGGAACGTTTCGGGCGTTACACCAAGACCCTGCAACCGGGGTTAAGTCTTGTTGTGCCATTTATGGACCGAATTGGTCGTAAGATCAACATGATGGAACAGGTTCTTGATATTCCGTCGCAAGAGGTCATCTCCAAAGACAACGCTAACGTTGCCATTGATGCCGTGTGCTTTATTCAGGTCATCGACGCGCCAAAGGCGGCGTATGAAGTCAGCAACCTGGAACTGGCGATCATTAACCTGACCATGACCAACATCCGTACCGTTCTTGGCTCGATGGAACTCGATGAGATGCTCTCCCAGCGCGACAACATCAATACGCGCTTGCTGCATATCGTTGATGAAGCCACCAATCCCTGGGGCATCAAAATTACCCGTATCGAGATCCGCGATGTTCGCCCACCGGCAGAGCTTATCGATGCGATGAACGCACAGATGAAAGCAGAGCGTACCAAGCGTGCCTACATTCTTGAAGCCGAGGGTATCCGTCAGGCGGAGATCGTCAAGGCCGAAGGTGAGAAACAGTCGAAAATCCTGAAAGCAGAAGGTGAACGTCAGTCCGCTTTCTTACAGGCCGAGGCACGTGAACGTTCAGCGGAAGCGGAAGCTCGTGCAACGCAGATGGTATCTGAAGCCATTGCCGCTGGGGACATTCAGGCTGTGAACTACTTTGTGGCACAGAAATACACCGAAGCGCTGCAACATATCGGTTCGTCGAATAACAGCAAAGTGGTGATGATGCCGCTGGATGCCAGCAGCCTGATGGGCTCCATCGCCGGGATCACTGAGCTGATTAAGGACAGCGCCAGCGAACGGAAAAAATCATGATAGCGATGATTCTGGTTCACCCACATATCTTCTGGCTTAGCCTCGGGGGCCTGCTATTGGCCGCCGAGATGCTGGGCGGGAACGGTTATCTGCTATGGAGCGGTGTAGCGGCGGTGATAACCGGGCTGGTTATCTGGCTCGTACCGCTCGACTGGGCGTGGCAGGGAGCAATGTTCGCCGTATTAACACTGCTGGCGGCCTGGTTGTGGTGGAAATGGCTGGCGAAGCGCGTGCAAGAGCAGAAACCGGCCGACAGTCATCTTAATCAGCGCGGACAACAGTTGGTTGGCCGTCGGTTTACACTGGAAACCGGGCTGGTCAATGGTCGCGGGCATATGCGCGTCGGCGACAGCTCGTGGCCCGTCAGCGCCAATAATGACTTAAGCGCCGGAACACACGTTGAAGTGGTTGCCGTTGAAGGCATTACTCTGGTAATCAAAGCCGTATCACCATAAAACAGACAGGAAATAAGACTATGGTCAGGAAGACACCCCTCGCCTTTGCCCTTTTCACCCTACTGGCAACTGCACCTCAGGCGTTTGCCTCATCAGATATAGAAGATTGCAAATGGAGCGATGACCACTGTCTGCTGAAAGGCACGCCTACCTTCAGCCCCGGAAACGACAGCCGTGATAACCTGCTACGACTGCTGAGTCAGGAGAAATCGTTCGCCCTGCCGATACAGGCGATGCCTGAGGATATCACCCGCTCCCGTGATTTCTATTTCGCTTATCACCCGCAGTGGGATGACATCACGTCGCCCGCAGCCGCAGCCCCGGAGCAAAATGCTGACGACACGCTAACCCGGCAAATGGCTGAACTGCACATCAGCGCGGATGAGGTAATCCGCAATAATGATGATCTCGAAAACCGCCACGTTTCGAATAATATGAGCAGTGCCAGTCAATTCTTTGCCGCGCTGCTCGCCGATACGTCGTTGACGGTTGAACAACGTCAGGCTCTGGCGCACGCGCGTATGGGGCTGTTGTCCGGCGCAACCCGTGAGCAGATCGATGCCTCATTGACTACTCTGCCTGTGGATTCCAGTGCCCAACGCTATAAAACGTACCTGATTGCCGCCGCCAATTTCTATGCCGGTGATTATGTGAATGCCGAACAAGCGTTTACTCAGTTGGCGAAAAGCGATCGCCCATGGCTGGCAGAAACGGTGCAGTACATGCTAATGCGCACAGCACTGAATAAAAGTAGTCAGAACAGCGTCGGTGAATACGGTGATTTTGATATCGCCAGGATTAACCACCAGGATGCCGCTCAGGCACAGACTCAGGCGCAAGCCTATCTGCAACGCTGGCCGCAAGGCCAGTACGCCGATTCGACACGCGGTATGCTGCGGCGTATCAACTGGTATTTACAAGCCTGGCCGCAGCTGGCCGGACTGTATGAGCAGGCCTTTGATACGTCGGTCAATGCGCAGCAGTTGCGTGAGACCGTGACAGAATACGATAACGTCTACGGTATGCAATTCTATGAACAATCCGTGATTGAAGCCTTTCCTGATGCGCCCCGCGTAAGCTATATCGAACTGTTACGCGCACTGCGTCTGAATAGCGATAAAAAACCCACGCTGACCCAGGCGCAACTTGATGCGAGCAAGCCGGTATTTGAACAAAGCCAACACATGCCGCTGTGGCGCAATTTGCAGCTGAATTTATGGATGGCGGCGGGCAACTATGCGGCTATTGTTCAGGCGGTAACCCCGGCACAACAACTTTCCGCACACGATACGCTCGCGTTTAGCGAACAGGTGCTGTACGGCGAAGCGTTGATGGGCCAGAAGAATTGGACCGCGGCACGTGATTTCTGGCAGCAGCTGCTGAATGCGAGCAAAGATAACGAGCAGCAGCAATATGTACAGGCCAAGCTGGCGGCTACGCTGGTTTACAGTGGTGACAGCGCGGCGATATTCGCCCCGGACAGTGCGGTAACCAATCTGCGTTTCCGCTCTCAGGTGCTGAAAACACAGGCAACGCCTGAACTGCTACGCCAGCAGGCTACCCATGGGCCTAACAATGAAGAGCGCACGATAGCCCTGCATACGTTGCTGGTTCGGGATCTTACCGAGAACCGTTTTGCGGACTGGTTGAATGACCGGAAACTGGCCCGTGCCATTAGCCAACCGGTTGTTGGCACTGCATTTGATGACGTCAATCTGAGCGTGTTTGACTGGAACGGTGATGCCGCTCAGGCCGGCTATACCTGCCGCAGCCTCAATGAAACGGTCACGGTATTAAGCCACAAAGCCGATGATGCCCACGCGCTGAACTGTCTGGGTGAGTTCTTCCGTACCACACAAACCCATATCGATCTGTGGAAGAACAGTAGCGGTAACGATGTGCTGGAAGTGGCCATTACGCGACAGGAGCCGTTCGGCCAGTTCGACAGGCAGCGCTATTACCAACAGGTTATCGCGTCCCCAACAGCGGAAGTCGAGGATAAAAGCTTTGCGCTGTATCGGGCCATCATGTGCTACTCCCCGTCAGGTTATAACGAATGCGGCGGTGAAGACGTGGATAAATCACAGCGAAAAGACTGGTTCACGCAGTTAAAGACGCAGTATCCGGGAAGCCCGTGGGCGCAAAAACTCAAATACTATTGGTAATTGCGCTGCTGGCCGGTCAGGCACAGGCGGCGGATATCGTCGCCGCCCGTGACCATTCGGCCTTCTGGCTGTGGTCCGGGGTGAAAGCCAGTGCTGAACTGCAAAATGCGCAAACGGTCTATCTGCATCAGGGCGAGGTGCTGGTTCGATCGGGTAACGTGGTTTTCCAGCGTCTGGGACTGCCAGTCAGTCGTCTGACTTTTCCCTCAATCTGGCTGACGGTCCGCTTTACCACGCTCGACGTACCGGAGGAGATTCCTGCCCGAATCATACGGCTGATGCAACGCTGGCAGAGCGCCGGCAACCACGTCGTCGGCCTGCAGGTCGATTTTGACGCGGCGACCCACCAGCTTGCTGATTACGCCCGTTTTCTGCACCAATTGCGTCAACAGTTGCCGCCAGAGTTTGCGCTTGGCGTGACAGGTCTGCTGGACTGGGCAAAAACCGGGGATGTCGCCACGCTAAACGCACTGGCGGTCGATGAACTGGTGGTGCAGAGCTATCAGGGGCGTCAGACGGTGGCAAATTATCAGGCGTATCTGCCTGCACTCGCCCGTCTGCGTATTCCGTTTAAGCTGGGGCTGGTGCAAAACGGTAGCAGGGACCTGCAGGCTGAGGCTCAGCTTGAAAAATCCCCGTGGTACCGTGGCACAGTGGTGTTTATGCTCAATCCCTCTCGCCGTTAAGCCTTTGCTTTGTGATGGCAGCAGCCGGAGAGATTATCCATGATCGGGCATTCGGCGCTATCATCACCAGGGCAACTGTCCGCCAGCGCCAGCAAATGCAAGCGCATGGCCTGCAGCTCGCTGATATGCCGCTCGATGTCCGCCACTTTTTCTAACGTGCGCTTTTTGACATCCGCGCTGTGACGCGCCGGATCGTTAAACAAATTGACCAGCTCACCACACTCTTCCAGGTTAAAGCCAACCTGCCGCGCCTGACGCAACAGCGTCAGTTCATTCAGATGCTGCTGGTTGTATGTGCGATAGCCGTTTTCGCTACGTAGTGGCGGCGTCACCAGACCTTTTTCTTCATAAAAGCGTATCGCTTTACTGGTTAAACCGGTTTTTTTAGCAACATCGGATATATTCACATCTTCCCCCTTGACCTTCCCCTTGATGGAAGGTTTAACCTTTATAACAGTTAGTCAAAACGACTGCTAAGGTCAACGTTTACCGACCAATCATAGAGGAAATTTGTTATGTCTCAAACTATCGATCTGACTCTGGACGGTCTGTCCTGTGGTCACTGCGTAAAACGCGTTAAAGAAAGTCTCGAACAACGCCCGGACGTGGAACTCGCGGATGTCACGGTGACAGAAGCCCATGTCACCGGTAGCGCCAGTGCCGAGGCGCTGATCGAAACCATCAAACAAGCCGGTTATGGCGCGGAGTTAAGCCACCCAAAGGCTAAACCGCTGGCGGAGTCATCAATCCCGTCGGAAGCACTGGCAGCGGTCCCCCCTGAGCTTCCGGCAGCTACGGCTGAAGAAGATGATAGCCAACAGTTGCTGTTAAACGGCATGAGCTGCGCCAGCTGTGTCTCCCGCGTACAAAATGCGCTGCAAAGCGTACCGGGTGTCACGCAGGCACGGGTAAACCTGGCGGAGCGCACTGCGCTGGTAATGGGCAGTGCATCCGCCGCAGATTTAGTGCAGGCGGTGGAAAAAGCCGGCTATGGCGCGGAAGCGATCGAAGACGACGCTAAGCGTCGCGAACGCCAGCAGGAAACCGCCGTTGCGACCATGAAACGTTTTCGCTGGCAGGCGGCGGTTGCGCTGTTGCTGGGTGTCCCGGTCATGGTATGGGGAATGATTGGCGATAACATGATGGTGAGTGCCGACAACCGTAGCCTGTGGCTGGTCATTGGTCTGGCAACACTCGCTGTCATGGTCTTCGCAGGCGGTCACTTCTACCGCAGCGCGTGGAAAAGCCTGATGAACGGCACCGCGACCATGGATACACTGGTCGCGCTGGGCACGGGGGTCGCCTGGCTCTACTCCATGAGCGTAAACCTCTGGCCGCAATGGTTCCCAATGGAAGCACGGCATCTCTATTATGAAGCCAGTGCCATGATTATCGGTCTAATTAACCTTGGCCATATGCTGGAAGCACGCGCCCGCCAACGCTCTTCCAAAGCGCTGGAAAAACTACTCGATTTAACACCGCCAACCGCACGTGTTGTGACTGATGACGGTGAAAAAAACGTGCCACTGGCCGATGTGCAGGCAGGCATGTTGCTACGTCTGACCACCGGCGATCGCGTTCCGGTAGATGGCGAAATCACACAGGGCGAGGCCTGGCTGGATGAAGCGATGCTGACCGGCGAACCAATCCCGCAACAAAAAGGGGAAGGTGATAGCGTCCACGCCGGTACTGTAGTTCAGGATGGTAGCGTGCTGTTCCGCGCCAGTGCCGTCGGTAGCCACACGACGTTATCGCGTATTATTCGCATGGTACGTCAGGCACAAAGCAGTAAGCCCGAGATTGGTAAGCTGGCCGACCGTATTTCCTCGGTATTCGTTCCGGTGGTGGTAGTGATTGCACTGGTGAGTGCAGCAATTTGGTACTTTTTCGGCCCGGCACCACAAATTGTTTATACGCTGGTGATTGCCACCACCGTACTGATTATTGCCTGTCCTTGTGCGCTAGGTCTGGCCACACCCATGTCGATTATTTCCGGGGTGGGTCGTGCCGCTGAGTTTGGTGTGCTGGTACGTGATGCCGATGCGCTGCAACGCGCCAGCACGCTTGATACCGTCGTCTTTGACAAGACCGGTACGCTGACCGAAGGTAAACCGCAGGTTGTCGCCATCAAAACGTTCGGCAATATCGACGAAGCACTGGCTGTTCGCCTGGCAGCCGCCCTTGAACAGGGTTCCAGCCATCCACTGGCCAGGGCGATTCTGGATAAAGCGGGCGATGTTACGCTGCCGCAGGTCAATGGTTTCCGTACGCTGCGCGGTTTAGGCGTCAGCGGGGAAGCTGAAGGCCATACGTTATTACTGGGTAACCAGGCGCTGCTCAACGAACAGCACGTTGTTACCACCGAAATGGAAGCCGAGATCACGGCTCAGGCTTCCCAAGGGGCAACCCCGGTGCTGTTAGCCATTGACGGGCAAGCAGCAGCCTTGTTAGCGGTACGTGACCCATTGCGCAGCGACAGCGTGGCCGCGCTTCAGCGTCTGCACCTCGCTGGCTATCGTCTGGTGATGCTCACCGGTGATAACCCAACTACGGCCAATGCCATTGCCAAAGAAGCAGGTATTGATGAGGTGATAGCCGGCGTACTGCCAGACGGTAAAGCGGAAGCAATTAAACGTCTGCAGAGCCAGGGACGTCAGGTCGCCATGGTCGGTGACGGCATTAACGATGCCCCTGCCCTGGCCCAGGCCGATGTGGGTATTGCAATGGGCGGAGGCAGCGATGTGGCGATTGAGACCGCTGCGATCACGCTGATGCGTCATAGCCTGATGGGCGTTGCGGATGCGCTGTCTATCTCGCGGGCAACGCTGCGTAATATGAAGCAGAACCTGCTCGGCGCATTTATCTACAACAGCATCGGTATCCCCGTTGCCGCCGGGATTCTGTGGCCGTTCACCGGAACCCTGCTGAACCCGGTCGTTGCCGGAGCTGCGATGGCGCTCTCTTCTATTACCGTGGTGAGCAACGCCAACCGACTGCTGCGCTTTAAACCGAAAGAGTAACTCTTTGCCAAACGGCACTTTCGTTTATCCGGCCTACAAAAAGTAAGTGATAATGTAGGCCGGATAAGACGATTTTGCGTCGCCATTCAACGATTCACGGATTGCACCTTCCTGGACCACGCGCTAGCATGGAAGTCTACTCAAGGGAGGCCGTATGGATTTGTTATACCGGGTAAAAGCATTATGGTCTGCACTGCGCGGTAACCATTATACCTGGCCGGCCATCGATGTCTCTTTGCCTGGCAACCGCCATTTTCATCTGATTGGCAGTATTCATATGGGTAGCCGGGGTATGGCCCCTCTGCCTGCCAGCTTACTGAAAAAACTCAGCCGCGCTGATGCACTGATTGTCGAAGCCGATGTCTCCGGTGACGATGCACCGTTTGCCAATCTTCCGGTTTTTGCTGCGCTGGAAGAACGCATCAGCGAAGAGCAATTGCGCAACCTGCAAAAAGTTTCTGGCGATCTTGGTATTTCCCCCTCCCTGTTTTCGACTCAGCCCCTGTGGCAAATAGCCATGATCTTGCAAGCCACGCAGGCGCAACAGCTGGGATTACGGGCGGAATATGGTATTGACTACCAACTGCTCAAAGCGGCTAAACAGGCGCAAAAACCCATTATTGAACTGGAAGGCGCTTCCAGCCAAATCGACCTGTTATGCCAATTGCCTGATAACGGTTTGGCTTTGCTCGACGATACCCTGACACACTGGCATACCAACGCCAGGTTGCTGCAACAAATGATGGGCTGGTGGCTTGAATCACCACCACAAAATGGCGAGCTCACGTTACCCAACACATTCAGCCAGTCATTATATGACGTACTCATGCACCAGCGTAATGAGACCTGGCGGGACAAACTCAAGGCAATGCCTGCGGGACACTATGTGGTCGCAGTGGGCGCACTGCATCTGTATGGAGAGGGAAACTTACCGGAGATGATGCGATAAAAAAAATGGCCAATATTTCTATTGGCCCGTCAAAGAGGAATTTCATCATTATTATTATGCCGACGCTTAAAGCATCGGTGTAGGTCGATTGTCGCTCAAAGTCGTCATCCTGCCAATACTATTGCGCAAGATGGTACTATTTTTTCCACCGCCATCAGGCGTATGCTTATGGCGTATTTTGTCTGGGCCAGGAAAAATTGCTATGACACCCGCCGTTAAACTACTCGAAAAAAACAAAATTTCTTTTCAGATCCACACCTACGATCACGATCCGTCCGAGACCAACTTTGGCGACGAAGTGGTCCGTAAATTAGGACTGAATGCGGATCAGGTCTACAAAACGCTGCTGGTTGCCGTGAATGGTGATATGAAACATCTGGCGGTTGCCGTCACCCCGGTAGCCGGACAGCTGGATCTTAAAAAGGTCGCGAAGGCGCTGGGCGCCAAAAAGGTCGATATGGCCGACCCAATGGTTGCGCAACGCACAACGGGATATCTGGTCGGCGGTATTAGCCCGCTTGGGCAGAAAAAACGTTTGCCAACGCTGATTGATGCACCCGCTCAGACATTCGACACTATTTATGTTTCCGGCGGCAAACGCGGGCTGGATATTGAACTGGCGGCGAACGATCTGGCGAAAATTCTGGATGCGAAATTTGCCGACATCGCACGCCGCGATTAAGCCGGTATGGAAGATTGCCTGATGGCGCGCAGCTTTAAGGCCTACAAACCGAATACGCTTACAGCCTGTAGGCCGGATAAGGTGCCAGCACAGCCATCCGGCACTCCCCCTGTTACTGCCAGGTAACTTCACCCTTCGGCTCATACACACTGGCATCCAGCGGTGAGTTTTTCTGCACGTACTCTTTCAGCACTTCCGCATCAATAAACCCGGTATTCACATACCCTGGTTTGTCAGCGATCTGCGGATAACCATCGCCACCGGTGGCATTGAAGCTCAGCGTTGCCATGCGATACGTTTTAGCCGGGTCAACAGGTTCGCCTTTGATTTTCAGATCGTTAAGTTTACCGTCTTTCGCCACAAAGCTGACGTTGGCAAACTGCGGATAGGCCCCGGAGTCCGGCTTCATTTGCGCCACGGCGGTCAGATAGTCAATCACCTCTTTCCCACTCATGTCGGCATACACCACAATATTGCCGAACGGTTGTACCTTCAGCACACTCTTATAGGTGATATCACCGGCTTCGATGGAATCACGGATGCCGCCGCCGCTCATCACGCCAAAATCAGCGCCGGTGCGTGCCATTTGCGCAGCAAGCAGCAGATGCCCCATGTTGGTCTGCACAAAGCGCACCTTGCTACGGTCACCTTCCAGACGCGCATTTACACTGCCAATTTTGACATCCAACTGCGCTTTGCCTTTATTCTGGAATGGCGTCAGTAACGACAGCATTTGCTGATTTTCAGCGATTTCCGGGGTGTAGAGTACGCGCTCACTTTTACCGTTGTCCCAAGTCACTTTTTTCTTCAGGTTTACCGGAATGAGTTGGTAGTTGACCATTTTCATTTCGCCATTGCGGAATTCAAAGTCCGCCCGGCCAACGTATTTACCCCACTCATGCGCCTGCACAATCCAGATACCGTTTTGCTTATCTGGCGCACATGGCGTACCCGGTACGTAATCAACCTGCTTTTTGTTTTCCGATGCCATGCACACCGGATCCTGTGAGTGACCACCCACAATCATCGCCAGCGCCCCGGTGGGCAGGCTACGCGCCATTTCGACATCGCCAGGGGCGTTCGAGCCGTGATTGCCGTTGTCATAATGCCCCATATGCGTGGTAGCGATGATGATGTCTGGCTTTTCATTCATATTGAGTTCCTGGATAACCAGCTTTGCTTCTTCCGCAGGTTTGCGAAACTCAATATCGGTGAAGAACTCCGGGTTGCCAATTTTCGCCGTATCATCGGTTGTTAAACCCAGAACCGCGATTTTTAAATCCTGCCGCTTAAAGATAGCCCACGGCTTAAACAAACGTTCGCCGGTGCTTTTCTGGTAGATATTGGCCGAGAGAAACGGGAATTTGGACCATTTTTCCTGCTGGCGTAGCACGGTAAGCGGGTTATCAAATTCGTGATTGCCAACTGCCATCGCGTCATAGCCAATCAGGTTCATGCCGCGAAAATCAGGTTCTGCATCCTGAAGATCGGATTCTGGTACACCGGTGTTGATATCACCGCCGGAAAGCAGCAGTACGCTTCCCCCTTCTTCCGCCACTTCTTTACGAATACCGTCCACCAGCGTTTTTTGCGCTGCCAGCCCGTATTCCCCATATTCACTGCGCCAGAAGTGACCGTGATGATCGTTGGTATGCAGAATGGTAATTTTGTAGGTTTTATCTTTTTCGTACGCTTGGGCAGGCTGACCTGCCAGCGTAAATGCGGCTAATAGCGCCAGCGCCACGCCCCGTTTCAAAAACTTCATATTTCTCTCCCTGAGCCAAAATCAACGACTGAAATTACAATGATATAAAATAATAGTCGAAAATGTTTTCAGAAATGAGACTTCCTTCAAACACCTTCCGCAGGTATGTTAGGCAAGTAATAATAACAAATTAGATTACCCTCATAATCGCAACCCAAACAGAAGTGACTTTCTATGGCAATAAGTGAACCAACCCAGCCAGTGGCTGGCGCGTCAGCGTCGGTTGCTAAAGCACGCACCTCATTTGGCATTTTAGGGGCGATCAGCCTCTCTCATCTGCTAAACGATATGATCCAATCGCTGATTCTGGCGATTTATCCGCTTTTACAGTCAGAGTTTTCACTGACGTTTATGCAGATCGGGATGATTACGCTAACCTTCCAGCTCGCCTCTTCGCTGCTGCAACCGGTTGTCGGCTACTGGACGGACAAATACCCAATGCCATGGTCGCTACCGATTGGAATGTGCTTCACGCTGAGTGGGCTTGTGCTACTGGCGATGGCAGGCAGTTTCCATATGGTCTTGCTCGCCGCAGCGCTGGTCGGTACCGGGTCTTCAGTATTCCATCCGGAATCCTCTCGCGTGGCGCGTATGGCCTCCGGTGGCCGTCATGGGCTGGCTCAATCTATTTTCCAGGTCGGTGGTAACTTCGGTAGTTCTCTGGGGCCACTACTGGCCGCTGTCATCATCGCGCCATATGGTAAGGGTAATGTGGCCTGGTTCGTACTGGCGGCCCTGCTGGCGATTGTGGTACTGGCACAGATTAGCCGTTGGTACGCCGCACAACATCGGATGAGTAAAGGAAAGCCAAAGGTCGCCATCGTCAATCCGCTACCACGAAATAAAGTGGTACTGGCGGTGGGGATTCTGCTGGTGCTGATTTTCTCCAAATACTTCTATATGGCGAGCATCAGTAGCTATTACACCTTTTATCTGATGCAAAAATTCGGATTATCGGTACAAAATGCCCAGTTCCACCTGTTTGCCTTCCTGTTTGCCGTTGCGGCCGGGACGGTAATTGGTGGGCCATTAGGCGATAAGATTGGCAGAAAATATGTTATTTGGGGCTCTATCCTCGGCGTAGCGCCGTTTACCCTCATTTTGCCCTATGCGACCCTTGAATGGACTGGGATTTTAACCGTGATCATTGGTTTTATCCTCGCATCGGCCTTTTCAGCCATTCTGGTCTATGCACAGGAGCTACTTCCGGGCCGTATCGGTATGGTTTCTGGGCTATTTTTCGGTTTTGCCTTCGGCATGGGCGGCTTGGGTGCCGCGGTGTTAGGGCTGATTGCCGACCATACCAGTATCGATTTGGTCTATAAAATATGTGCTTTCCTGCCTCTTCTGGGGATACTGACCATATTCTTACCTGATAACCGACATAAAGCCTGATTTTCTGACGGCCAAAAGTAAACTTTGGCCGTCATCACTTACAGTGACCATCAGCCTTTGCCTCATACATCCCCCCGTAGTTTTCCGATCCGTGCTTTTTTACGCTTAAAATCCTATTT